>CAMBDN010000004.1 GCA_945865355.1 Legionella genomosp. 1 | reverse complement strand
CAAAATACTTCGATATGACTGAATTTTGGGAATGGAAAAACGAACAAGTTGCTGATGATATTCAAAACAATGTGGTTGCAATTAATCAGTAAAAATTAGGTGGTGAGGAAAAATATGGATCTTTACAGCAACTTTAGGACTTGATCTTTTTCCCTAGGGAAATTACGTCTTATTGGTACTTGTTAATTCATTGCGTTACAATCCATGGCGATGCTAAGAACAACGTCATAGTATTTAGTCGTGGATCAGAAGTATTGATGAAGTAAGCTGAAGAAATACCAATCTTTTAATAAGAGGTAATGAAATGACAAACGTAGATAAAACCCATCGTTTTTTTAAAGAAAAAGTATATTCTAATCTTGCTGCCTTTGCATTTTCACCCATTGGTTGGGCATTTAAAATGGAAAACCATGGTTCGATCACTATGCCTAATTTTGGGAAATTATTTGTAGCCGCTTTGCTTGCACCAATTTTAGTTCCAGCAACGATTGTTACCTCATCAATAGCATTGTGTTTTGCAGGTGTTGCTGCTTTATTCCACGGCCTTTCTGTCATTCTGGCTGGAATAACCGATTGTTACTCAAATGCAAACAATCGAACCATGACGCCAGCATAAGCAACGCAGGTACGCCCAATGATTGAGAAACAATAATATGAGTAGCTCCTTCCCCAGCAAGCCCCGCAGCAACATCATGTAATCATTCACCCCAGGAGCAAACATAGTAATGATAATTGATCATGTAGGAATGATTGTGTCAGATTATGAGCGCTCGAAGAGATTTTACATCAACATATTAGCACCTCTAGGTATTAAATTAATCACGGAACATAATGGCTGGTCTGGGTTTGGTAAAATTGATACGCCTGAGTTTTGGATTGGCGCGAGTAAAGCGATACAGCAGTTTACACATATAGCATTTAAAGCAGAAAACACTGAAACAATCGATATGTTTTATGACATTGCTATTCGAGAAGGGGCTATCAGTAAAGGCGAGCCAAAAGTTAGAAATGATTATTATTTGGACTATTATAGTGCTTATATCATTGATCATGATGGTCACTATATCGGTGCTGCTCTACACAAAACAAGATCTTTAGAGCAGCCTATAAACACAACACCCATTTCAAGCAAAACGGCCGTCCATTATACATGGGGTGATCAATGTGATGGCTGGTGGTTAAAAAATAGTGGGAATTTCACTGTGATTTCAGAATCAATGCCACCCAGATCTTCTGAAAAACTGCATTATCACCAAAAGACAACTCAGTTTTTCTATTCTTTATCGGGAAAGCTGTCTATTCAGTTGGGAGAACAAGAGTATACACTTCAAGAACATGAGGGTTTAGAAATCCCTGCCGCCCAAAAACATAATGTCCAAAATAAAACGAACAAAACAGTTCAATTTCTTGTCATTTCTTCGCCGAATTCGCAGGAAGATCGGGTTGATTTAGAGTTGATTTAGGGTTGATTGATGCTACCATAAATTTGCAGGTGTAACCGGTTACCAGATCAGGCCCCATCTACTTACCCCAATTCAAACGAGGTAATGCCATAGATATGATCCATTTCAACGGCGGGAGCCTTTTTTAAGTACATTCTTGCCGTTTCGAATACTTTTTCTAATTGATGCCGCTTTACTAAATCACGAGCGAAAGGATTGCATTCGGGGATGTCTAAAGAAACGGGTTGCCCTTTGGCATGATGAGCAAGTTGCATAAATAACTCGTCAGCAATTTGTACATTTTCTGCAAACAAAGGACCCATTTTAAATCCTTGTTTGCACGGTCGAATAACACCATATCCAAGAAGCTCCCCGTGCCGGCAATAGCCTAAACTCTTTCCACCCACTTGATTGATCCAACAGGTTAAGAATGACTCTCTTCGTGCCGGGAAATAGCGACGGTCATAAGTGACTAACTGCTCAAAATTAATTTGAGCAAGAGGAATTATTGCTTTATTTTTCAGAGTGTTATTTGACTTTGTCGCTCCACAATAACGTGCGTTGTTGTATGCTATTCTATAACCTAAGCGGGCGTATTTTTCTACCATGGGGATGACGCCATCAAGACCCGCATTACGTTCTCCAATGTATTTGAGACGTGCTTTCGTAAGTGCCAAGCCAAAGCCCTGTCCTCGATAAGCTGCATCAACCATATAAAAACCACAAAAGGCAAATTGCTCATCATAAATCACCGCTGAGCCGACGGCGATGATCTTCCCATCGAGCTTCCCTGCGAAAAACCCTTGTGGATCGGTATGATAAAAACAATCTATATCATGAAGCCCTGGATTCCAGCCCTCTCTTTCGGCCCAAGCGATTGCGGTAGATAGTTCGTCTCTACTCATTTGAGTAATAACATAATTATCATTCATTTTAATGGCTACTAACTCTAAAATTAGCCTACGTTCTGAAAGTATAGGCCATCCTTATTCGATCAGTTAGAATGTATTCATCTAAGGTGGGGTTACTACTGATGCGCTCGTAATCCGCAGTGAATTACGAGCCGAGCCGTTTGATTACCTTGCAGGGCAACGTAAATATCCATTGCCATTGCGCCAGCAACCTGGATGAGCTGGGGCTACCGTTGCATTTGGGCCTAGGTGATTCATGACACATCCACCATAAGCGCCTCGATGAAAGCCTTGTCCGCATCCTTGGGCTGCATTTGCGACAGAGGTATAACTTGCTGCTACACACAATAAACCAGCCATAGCAATTCCACGTACAAACCATGAGAAACACATGGATCGTGTATTCATGACATTCTCCTTAATTTTCATTTTTGTGGTATACAGCATCAGTATAGTAATATATTTTGCTCTTTGTGTGTAAATTTAAAGTAAAATGAATAGGCATTAGTAAGAAACGCTAAATTTAATGTTTAAAACAACGGATCCCAGTCATCAACATTGCAATGCCATGCTCGTTACAGGCATCAATGACGTCTTGATCTCGCACCGAACCACCAGGCTGAATGATTGCAGTAATACCCGTATCAGCAATGCGATCAATACTGTCTCTAAAGGGAAAAAAAGCATCCGAGGCTAATACCGCTCCTTCTAAACGACTCCCTGATTTTCTGACGGCAAGATCAACTGCATCAATTCGTGAAACTTGCCCAGCACCTACCCCAATGGCTTGATAATCTTTAGCAATGAGAATTGCATTGGATTTAACATGTTTGACAACGCGCCAGGCGAAGCACAAGTTATCAATAATATCCGGTGAGGGTTTTTTTTGGGTTACCACCTCATATTTTAATGTCGGGTTTATCTCAGGATCTTTTCTTTGGATTAATAACCCGCCCTCTATCCATTGATATGCCCAATCATCGGAGGGCTTTGATGACGGTAACTCCAGTACACGGACATTGGGTTTTTGTGACAAAATCTTTAATGCCTGCGCTGAATAACTGGGTGCGATCACGACTTCAAAAAATATCTTGGCAACTGCAGTTGCAGTATCAGCATCACATTCTCTATTTAAGGCAATAATCCCACCAAATGCCGAGGTACTATCCGTGTCAAATGCCCGCTTGAATGCAATTGAAATAGTAGATGCCGTTGCAACACCACAGGGGTTTGCATGCTTTACAATCACACAGCCAGGAACGTCAAACTCGCTTACACAAGCAGTCGCTGCGTCTGCGTCTACCAAATTGTTATAAGATAATGTTTTTCCCTGGTGTTGGATGGCACGAAAAATACCTTTAGCCGGTGTCGAAAACTGATACGAACAAGCCATTTGATCAGGATTTTCACCGTAACGTAACGCCATGGCCTTATCCAAAAACAAATGGATTTTTGAAGGGAATTTTGTCTTTTGATCTGCCGAAGAAAGCAAGTAACTGTGAATTAAGGCATCGTACTGTGAGGTGTGCTCAAATGCTTTTATTGCAAGCGCTCTGCGAAAGGTTAAGGTCGTGCTGCAATCCTTGCTCAACTCTAGTAATAGACCGTCATAATCCGCGGGATCAACAACCACAGCTACATCCGCCATATTTTTCGCCGCTGAGCGAATCATTGCGGGGCCACCAATATCAATATTCTCAATGGCCTCATCCAACGAGACATTCGGTTGCTTGATGACCTCTGCAAACGGATACAAGTTGACCACAACAAGATCGATCCAATCAATTTGATGCGCTGCCGCTATTTCACCATCAAGTTGCCGTCGTCCTAAAATACCACCATGGATTTTGGGGTGGAGCGTTTTAACCCTTCCGTCCATCATCTCTGGAAAACCGGTGATTGCCGATACTTCCGTGACGGGAATACCCGCTTCCTGCAATAATTTACAGGTTCCACCCGTGGAAATAATTTTTATTCCCAATGCATGGAGTTGTTGTGCAAACGGCACAATACCTTGTTTATCGGAAACTGAAATTAACGCTCGTTTAATCGTGCTCATGATCATCCTTCATTATTTTTTGAATGGCCTCAATCAGAGCCTCACCCTCTAACTGTTGTACTCTTGATCGTAAATTATCGACAGAATCATTCGGGAAAACAGGGCATTTTTTTTGAATCACAATGGGACCCGCATCAACTAACTCCGTGACCAAATGAACGGTACACCCCGATTCGGTAACACCGGCATCCAACACGGCTTGATGCACTTGCCTATCCATTTTCCCTGCAAAAGCCGGAAGCAGTGAGGGATGGACATTAATTATCTTACCGCGCCAATCGTCAATGAATGCCGCCGATAAAATACGCATATAACCAATCAGTACAATTAAATCGATGTCAAATAGCCGCAATTGAGCCGAAATCAATTGATCGTATTCATCGCGCGTCGTCTGCTTCGCGTCAATGAATACTGCCGGTACATTATGTTCTTGTGCTCGCAACAAGATCTTTGCTTCCAGCTGATTGCTAAGTACAACATCAATCGTGGCAGCCAATTGTTGTTGTTGGATAGCCGAAAATAACCGCAGCATGTTGGTGCCATTGGTTGATCCTAACACCGCCAGTCGTATTGAATTCATAGCACGCAAGTATCTTTTCGAAGGTGTCGCATCATCTCAATACGCCGATTAATTAGCGCTACTTTACCGATATCTTCGCGATGAAACAAAGCGCCTTGAATACGATTGATCTCCTCTTCTACAACCATTTCAGCCGCGGCTATTGTTGATGCAACTCCCACCACGGCCAGTGCCCGCGATCCGCTAGCATACAAACCTTCATCCGTTGCATTAACTGCTGCGAAATACAACTGGTCAGGATTTAGCACGTGAGAAATATCAATTGGACTATTCGTTTGTGGGTGATCCGGATAACCTAATGGAACGGCGTACTTACATACGGTAGCCAAGGGTTTAAAACGGACTTGCTCGGGCTTAAGCTGACCCATCGCCAACGATTGACACAACTCAGTGAAATCAGCGTCTAAAATAGCAAGCACATTCATCGCCTCCGGATCACCAAAGCGCGCATTGTATTCGATCAATTTAATACCATCACTGGTTGCCATATAACTACCATACAAAATACCTTTATATCGCTCACCGCATTCCTCGGCTAACGCCGAAATCACCGCTGCATTCATTTTTCTTGCCGCAGCAATATCATCAGGAATTAAAAAGGGCAAGGAATGATTCACATCAGAATAACTCCCCATCCCACCAGTATTTGGCCCGCGGTCATCGACATAAGCACGTTTATGATCCTGTACCAACGGCATCGGAATCAGGCGCTCACCATCACAAAAACTCAGCATTGAAAACTCTTGGCCAACTAACTTTTCTTCAATAACAAAGGCAAGCCCCTGACGAATCAGGGTTTCACAAAATTGGTACGCCTCTTCAAACGAGTGTAAATGATCACCGGCTACCTTTACCCCTTTGCCACCCATTAAGCCATCGGCTTTAACCACATATCGCCCTTCGCCCAACTCATGTAAAAAATCCATCACCCCAGATAATTCTGAAAACGATTGGAAATGTGGCGAGCCCGGAATTTTGTATTTATGCAATAACGAGCGCGTGAACATTTTGCTCGTCTCCAACTGCGCAAGTATTTTTTTAGGCCCAACGGTGGCGACTCCCTCATGCTCCAATGCATCCACGATACCTCGTTCAAGCGGTGCCTCAGGTCCAATAATCGCCAAATCGATTTTCCAGTGGCGAGCCTGTTTAACGACACTTTCCACACAATTAATGTCACCCACCCAATCGTGTTGGGCCAGCTGTTGAATACCTGGATTACGCGTCGTAGCGCAACAAAAAAGCGAGGGTTTTACTGCAGATTGCGCAAACGCTTTAGCAAAAGCGTGTTCTCTGGCTCCTGAGCCCACAATCAAAACGCGCATATTTTACCTCTGCTTTGTTGACGGTCGTTTTCTAACTGTTGCAATTTACCTTGACTGATACCCCCAGTGACATACTTACCATTCATACAGGCCATGCATGGGGTTTTAATCTGATGTTTACCTTTTCTAGTAACCGCCTCAACCAAATCGTCGACTTCTTGGTAAAGCAATTGATCGACATTTAAATATTGACGAATTTGTTCATGGGTATTGCTAGCCGCGATCAATTCATCCGACGTCGGTATATCAATCCCATAGAAGCACGGATGAATAATCGGTGCACAAGCCGACGCGAAGTAAACAGCTTTAGCACGAAATTCACGCATCATTCTGACAATTTCACGGCTGGTTGTCCCCCTGACAATGCTGTCATCTAAAATTAATACCCTTTTATTCTTAATTTCAATCGACTGTGGCGTTAATTTATAACGGACCTGGCGGCGCCTTTCTTCGCCATCTGGCATGATGAACGTCCGGCCAATAAATGGATTTTTGTACAAACCTTCTGAATAACGAACACCTAATTCATGTGCAAATGACATCGCCGCAGTATTTGAAGTAGAGGGAGCCGGGATGACGACATCAGGAAGTAAATCAGGGTGTTTTTTCCGCCAACTCCTGGCTAAATTTTGTCCCATTCGCAAGCGTGCTCGATAAACGTTAACCCCATCAAGCATTGAATCGGGTCGTGCAAAATACACGTACTCAAAAATACAAGGTGAAAACTCTTTTTGTTGTATCAATTGACGAAAAAGTTGCCCGTCTTGACTAACATAGACCACCTCGCCAGGTTGCACATCACCTTTTGGCTGAAACCCAAGGGCATAAAACATCGTGGTTTCTGAAGCAAAAATGTAATCGATTGTTCCGTCTGTATTGACACGCTCACCCATTACTAAAGGCCGAATGCCATGCGGATCACGAAAAGCTAGCAAACCTTTGCCAATCACCACACTGACAATAGAAAATGAACCCTTTGCCTGATCAAATACGGATTGAACCGCATTACAAAGTGTTGCAAAAAAAGCGGCATCATCATGCCCCGCCTCTGAGATATTGATTAGACCATCAGCAAGTAAATGCAAAATAACTTCAGAATCCGTTGAAGAATTTAAATGCCGATGTTTTTTTTGAATAACTTCTTCCGCTAATTCTTTATAATTTATCAAATTACCATTATGAGCGAGGGCAATACCTCGAGGACTACCAATCCAAATGGGTTGAGCATCAGAAATTGCGTAACCACCAGCGGTAGGATACCTTGTATGGCCAATCCCGATATTGCCTTGCATGGCCATTATATCGGTATCATTAAAAATTTCTCGCACTAAACCCAAGCCATGTTTCACATCAAAACGCTGCTGACAGGTTAACGCCCCAGCTGCATCCTGGCCGCGATGTTGTAGGTGAATTAAGCTATTATAAAGCTCCTCAGCCACACGTTGATGGCTATATATCCCTACGATGCCACACATGGTTCTTGTCCTCGATTAGTTAATGGTATTAAATCAAACCATGCAACCCGTGCAGGACGAAACGTCTTGTAGGGATCCTTATGCAAGATCCTGCAATAAGTTTCGCTCCGTGCGAGCTACGTTAATGAGTAGCTCCTCAACTCCTGGTGATTTCGAGAAGGGGAAGCAATTGCCGGTAATCATTTCATACAACTGAATGTAACGCGCCGATAAAGTAACAATCAGCTCTTCGGGTGCCGCAGGCAAAGGGGCATCCTGATAAGGATCACAATGCTCTACAAACCATAAGCGTAAAAATTCTTTATCAATATTTTCAGGCTCTAGCCCATCAACAATACGTTGTTCATAACTGCTTGCCAACCAAAAGCGACTTGAATCAGGCGTATGTATTTCATCAAGTAACACAATATTACCTTCCGCATCGCGCCCCATTTCATATTTGGTGTCTACCAGAACTAATCCATGCTGGTTCGCTGTTTCAACGCCGAACTCATACAAACGAAGTGCCGCTGTTGAGGCAATATCCCATTCTTCAGCGGTCATTAATTTTTGTTGAATAATTTCTTGAACAGAAATGAGCCGATCATGGATGGCATCTTTGGTGGTTGGGGTTATCACTGCCTGAGGCAATTTTTGATTTTTCTTTAACCCCTCTGGAAATACATGACCACAATAGTCACGCTGACCCTTTTGGTAATGTGCCCATAAAGAGGTATTGGTTGTGCCAGTAATGTAGCCACGTACTACAAATTCAATAGGAAATACCGAGCATTTTTTAGCGACCATGGCATTGGGAGCAGGAATACTGAGCACATGATTAGGAAGGATATGGCGCGTTTTTTCAAACCACCAAGCGCTGATTAAATTGAGTACCTGTCCTTTATAAGGAACCGACGCCAGAACGCGGTCAAAAGCGCTTTGCCTATCGGTACTGATCAACAGTAATGACTCGCCCAAATCATACACATCACGGACTTTACCTCGATATTTGGTGCCAACTTTCAAATCCGTTTCAATGACACATTGTGATAAAGCGGTGCGAATAGCTGCGGTATAATCAGTCATGGTGAAAATACTCACGCTACAAAATCCTCACGATTTTATGTTCAGAACAAACGACACGACCTATTTGTTGCACCTGAAAATCAGGATAGGAGCGTAGCTGATCTCGCACGCTATTAACCCAGCGCTCTTTGACCATCATCACCAAACCAATCCCCATGTTAAAGGTACAAAATAAATCTTGGACACTCAATTTTCCCAATTGCTGCATGATGTGGAAAACAGGGGGAATCGTCCAACTTCCTTGGTCAATTTCAACAGCACAACCCGTCGGTAAGATACGAGGAATATTTTCTAAAAAACCTCCTCCGGTAATATGAGCCATACCATCAATTTCAATCTGTTGATTCAATAAATGTAAAATAGGTCGCGTATAATTTAAATGCGGCTCTAGCAGGGTTTCTCCTACAGATCGCTCAAGCTCGGGATGCAAGGAGTCAACATTCAATTTAGCCACATCGAAAAACAGCTTGCGTGCTAAAGAGTAACCATTGGTGTGCAAACCACTCGAACTGAGTCCAAGGACAACATCGCCTGGGGCAATAGCCTTGCCTAAAATCACCTTATTTTTCTCTACAACACCAGTTACAACACCAACCACATCATGCTCACCGGGATAATAAGTTCCTGGCATTTCAGCGGTTTCTCCGCCAACCAAAGAAATCCCATTATCCGCGCAAGCCGTTGCCATTCCCTGCACTATTTGTTCAACAATTTCCGGCTGCATTTTATTGTTTGCAATATAATCCAACAGGGTCAGCGGTGTTGCACCGAGAACGATAATATCGTTCGCCGTTGCACTAACAACATCCATCCCAATGGTGTCATATTTGTTCATCATTCGTGCAATCATGGTTTTAGTACCTACACCATCGATACTTTGCACTAGAACAGGGTGATCATAATTTTGTAACAAGGACTTTAAATCATATAAAGCGCCGAACGATCCGATTTCAGTTAATACATTGGGGGAGAAGGTCTTTTCAACCACTTTTTTAATCCGTTTTACCGCGTCATTGCCTGCATGGATATCAACACCCGCTGCCTTGTAATCGATAACAGTCATTGTAATTTCTCCCTTAACCCAGTGTTTCACTGGCTTTTAGCTAAATTCGCCGGAATATATGATTGATAATACAGGTTTTTAATAGTGCTTCGAGAAAAGATAGGTTCAGATTTTTGTGTCAACCAAGGAACGCATTTATCAAGAGTGGATGGGTATTTCAAAATGGGGTATTGAATCGTTAATGCTTCATCAACGTTTAATACAAGTTGGTGCTGCTGCAAAAGTGCACGAATTTCTCCGCTAGCTAAATCACTAAAATTTAGCACTTGATTTTCAAGATTCATAACACTTTCTCGAGTTTTCAAGAGACGCGCCAATGTTAACACAGAAGGATCGTGATCGTAATGATTGGGTGAAAATTAAATCATGGCTATTCTGTAACGCCAATGCTACGGCTCCTTTTTCAAAGGAAGAGCGACGCCCCTTGTCCAGCAATTAAAATTGCGATAGTCTTCCAAGCCGATAATATCATTCCCATGGGGAATAATATGAATAAGCTAGTAGGTATTGTGATGGGCTCACGTAGTGATTGGGACACTCTAATCCATACGGCAAATATGTTGGATCAGTTAAATATTGCTTATGAAGTAAATGTTGTTTCTGCGCACCGCACACCCGACAAATTGTTTGCTTACGCTGAAACTGCGCAAGCCCGACATCTTGAGGTGATCATTGCAGGAGCAGGTGGCGCTGCTCATTTGCCAGGGATGCTTGCAGCCAAAACCACATTGCCAATACTCGGCGTTCCTATCCAATCAAAGACATTGAATGGTCTGGATTCATTGTTATCGATAGTACAAATGCCTTCAGGCGTTCCAGTGGCAACATTAGCAATCGGAAAAGCTGGGGCGACTAACGCAGCCTTACTCGCAGCCGCTATTTTGGCAAATAAATATCCAACGATTCAGCAGGCATTGGTACAATTTCGCGAGCAGCAAACCCATCAGGTACTGTCTCACCCAGACCCCAGAGAGAAGACAGTTTGAAAATAGGCATCCTAGGCGGTGGACAGTTAGCAAAAATGCTTGCATTAGCGGGTTATCCGCTGGGTATAAATGTTATTTGCATCGATCCAGCACTGGGCTGTTCAGCCACACAAGTAGCTAAGGTAGTACCTTCTTCTTTCCACGATCTTGAAGAAATTAGTAAGCATTTTCACGATGTTGATTGTGTTACTTATGAAACTGAAAATTTACCCTATGATGCCGTTCTCCCTATCGCCAACAGATACCAACTCGTTCCTGGTATTCAAGCGTTAAAAATTACCCAAGATAGGTTATATGAAAAAGATTTTCTGAACGAACTACATATACCCACAGCACAATACCGCCAAATCGACCATTGGAATGATTTACAAGAGGCCATAGCACCGCTTCATTTTCCATTAGTGCTGAAAACTCGACGAAATGGCTATGATGGTAAGGGTCAATTTGTCATTGCCAATGAAGCGGATGCTAAAAATGCGTGGGAACAAGCGGGCTCTCAGCTATTAATTGCCGAGGCTTTCGTGCCTTTCCAATGTGAAGTATCCCTGGTTTTTGCTCGAGGCCATTCTAGCGATGTTGTATTTTACCCCCTAACGTTAAATCATCATCAACAAGGCATTTTACGCTATTCTCAAGCACCTTATCTCAATACCAACCTGCAAACCACGGCACAAAATTATGCAGTAGCGATTGCAGAGAAACTCAATTATATTGGCGTCATGGCCATCGAGTTTTTTTGTATTAACGATAGCGAACTGATTGTAAATGAAATAGCACCGCGCGTTCATAACTCAGGCCATTGGACCATAGAGGGTGCAGTAACGTCCCAATTTGAAAATCATATGCGCGCTATTAGCGGCTTACCATTAGGCTGTACAGATACCCATGGTTACAGCACCATGATTAACTGCATCGGCCAAGAGCCAAACAATCTCCAAGCAATACTTAGCATCCCTGGATTGCATTATCATACCTATGGAAAATCACCAAGGGCCCATCGAAAATTAGGACACATCACCATATGTGCTGAGGATCAGCAGCAACTAGCCAACCGAGTTACAGCGTTTAACCATCTAGTCGTTATTTAAATCATCTTTCCCTGCCCGTTTTAAACGAAAATTCAACCAGCTGCATTAACGTGATAAAGTAAATTTTACCCCCTACTGCCATGCAAATTATTTACTACGGAGAATTGGATATGCCTATTCTTGATAAGCTAAAAATTGCTGTACAACAGAGTCTTGCAGAGCGAGCTTGGCTTGTCCCTGCTGCTGGTGTTGTTGTTGATGATGATGAGGCAGCAATAACAAAAAAAATGAGCAAGCGTATTGTCTGTCAACTGGCGCATCGTTGGCAACGCGAAGCGCCACAACATTACCTACATATACAATTGGCCACTTTCTTTCAGAAAGCGACATTAGAAGTTCAAGAACGCGCAACGCCATATGGGAGCAAAATAGTTGCGCCTAAAAGATTAAAACCTACATTAGACACGCCGCTTAGCAAAGCACCTTCTGCTGAAAAAGAAATTCCACCATCCCGCCGAGAAGTGTCTTCTTATGGCGCATGGTTTGAGTCTGAACTAACCCAACAAATTTTTGCAAAACTAGAACCATTGGTTGAAACAGAGGCTATCTCTCCTTGGGTATCCTTTCTTCTCGAAACAACCCCCAATGACATTGCTATTTTGATAAGTCATGTCAGTAATGATGTCGTTGAAGACGGTAGGAAAACAGTCTCTCCATACGAAGCATCAAACATCTATCAATGGATGCGTAACGAAGCAGCTGCTATGAAATTGCTATCTTTTTCTGCTGCTGAGGCAGAACGCCTATTGACTATTGGTGATGCCTTAATTGATCCGGTGAACGCCAGCATCTCCGATACACCTCAATTTTGTCTAAATAGTGGCGGACAGTGGCGTTTGTTTGATGCGGAAACACTCGCAGACATGCAACGATCTGATCAGAGTTATCATATCTTAATTGCCACTATCGATAATAGCGGTCCAATGGGTATTGAATATATTATGACAGCACTACCTGGCGATGAACCTGACGTTGACCAGGCATCTGACCAAGTACTTAGCGTCTGGCTGACTAAATTTCCTATGGCCAAATATTTGGCATTACCTTCCGAGGGGAAAAAGCAGCGGGAGTTATTTTTTCATGAACGATGGTTATACAACATTGACCGGTTTTTGGAGTGCTGTGCCAATGATGCACTTCCTGAAGAAGTTCGTCAAATTGCTATATTGGAAAAACAACTCGCAGATAGAGAAGAGGAGCTTGATGATTTCCCAGACGACATAGCGAACCTAGTTGAGCAAATCGCTACCATGGATGAGGAGCGTGAAACGTTAATTTTTCGCCGTGATCAACTTGATGTAGATCTAACTGAGGCTGAGGCTGAGGCTGAAAGCGATGAAGAGGTCAGCGGGGATAATGTTGCCGAAATTACCAGCCAATTAGAGGATTTAGCTGGAGAGTTGGCTGCCCTGGAAAGAAGCATTGAGACAGGAAAATCTTATGTAAATTTAAATACAGAAATTGAGTTGATACAATCACAGCTTGGTGCAGCCCGAACTGTTCGCGATAGCCTCAACATCGAGGAGCTCAAACTCCAAACCATTGAACGTGCGCAAGTCGGTGTTGCCATTGCGGCAGCAGATCGAGTCAATTGGAATACATTACTCAATTGTGATCAATATGACCCAGCTCATGCGTTAACTGAAGACCAGTTCACAGCACTTGTCATTCAAGCTGTAGATGCTTTTGTAGCTCGTAATTATGCCACGCTCATACCGGAAGAGTCAGGCGCATTAAGTCTGCATTTGGCAAAACGTAGAGAAATGCAAAATGAAAAACGATCCAGTGCTGAAGGTAATTTGCGGACTCAAGCAACAGCGAGCGGTGAACTTCACATCCTTTCAGCAAGCGAAGTTCGCGATCCCCTCATTCGCACGCTATTTATCAATATAGCTAAAAGCAGCGACGGCAGTAATTTTTGCCATACCATCATTGGTGCTTGTTTGACGGCAATAGAAATGCCCCCTCTACCGCCAAGTCCGCCGTTTGCGCTTCCCGAGAGCATTCAAGAATTCATTGATACCCAAGGCCCCGCTTATCTGGAAAGGGCAAAAAAATCCTATCAGCAATTTAGAGCCGGGACCTTGGCATTGCCTGATGAACAAATGGCGGCACTCGCTGGCTATGGTTTACAGCCAGCACCAGCCAAACCTCACAGCCCCAATCATTTTCAGTTTCATACGAAAAAAAGGCGCGTTGAAACCACCCCTGAGCCGTCCGTTGAACGGGATGCTCATTATAGCAACAGCTCCGCTAGTGCTGCAGAACCATAGAAACCATAGAGCAACGTAGTATAACCCAGCGGCCTAATAGACTCCCGTCAAGGCCACTGGGTTGCTACGTCGCTCGCAATGTCCGTAAAAATACGGTATGAAGTCCAATTTATTTACGATTACTCTAGCTATAATGAATGTATAAATGATGCTAATACGATTAGCTACATCGCGGCATTAACAGGGGAAGCTTTATGAAATTGGTCAGGTATGGTAATGCTGGGGAAGAAAAGCCTGGCATAATTGATGATCAGGGCAATATACGTGATCTATCCAACTGCATTCCCGACTTTAGACCAGAACATTTTAGTCGTCTTGATCTTATCCAACACTTAATATCGCTAGATATAACTCAATTGCCACTGGTTCCACAAAATGTGCGTATTGGCGCTTGCATTGGTGCGCCGGGAAAAGTAATTTGCGTGGGCTATAACTCAAGACTGCATACAGAACAAATGGGTGTTGCTCCTATTTCTGCAAAAGAGATGATCGTTTTTCTAAAACCAAGTACCTCTGTTTGCGGACCATACGATCCTATTCTATATACCCGCCATACCAAAAAATTGGATTGGGAAGCAGAACTGGGCATCGTCATTGGCAAAAAAGGAAAATACATTCCCAAAGACCAGGCTAAAGATCACATCCTGGGTTACACCTGTATCAATGATTTATCCGAGCGCTTTTTACAACTTGAAACGGAAGATAATCAATACACCAAAGGCAAAGGGTTTGATAATTCAGCACCGATTGGCCCTTATCTGGTCACCAAGGATGAAGTACCCAATTCAAGCGATCTACAAATTAAACTTTGGGTTAACGGTACATTGCGCCAAGATTTTAATACCAGCGACTACATTCATAATGATGAAGAAGTTATTAGTTATTTAAGCCAATATTTCACCCTTTATCCGGGTGATATTATTTCCATGGGCTCAGCCCCCGGTAATGCAAAATCTTGGGGCGAAAATATGTTTTTGAAACCCAATGACAAAGTGATTCTTGCTATCAGCGGCATCGGTCAACAAGAGCAAACCGTTGTTATTGAGTAAATTAGCGAAACAAGTTGAATCGGCTACTGTTTCTAGGTTAAATATATCTTACAGCTTCAAACCGCTGCCTAATCACGCTAACATATAGCGCTTCAGGTACATGCTAATAGGAATTGATGTAGCTATGCACCAATTAAGTCCCATTGATAAACTACTATGCGAAATAGATACCGCCTTGCGCACACTACTTGTGCCCAATAAACGAAACAGTTCTAGACCTAATCCAGGACAAGAAATAACTGAGCCATCTTTAAGCTCGCAAGAACGGCGACATGTAGCCGGCTTAATGCGCGTCAACCATGCGGGCGAAGTCTGTGCCCAAGCACTTTACCAAGGACAGGCGATGACAGCCAAATTAACCGCGGTAAAAGAACAAATGTCGATGGCTGCGAAAGAAGAAGTTGAGCACCTTGCCTGGTGCGAGCAACGCTTAAGAGAACTCGATAGCCACCCTAGCTTGCTTAATCCTCTTTGGTACAGTGGCTCACTGATGCTTGGTGCGCTCGCAGGTCTTGCAGGCGATCGCTGGAGTCTTGGTTTTGTTGCCGAAACAGAACGTCAAGTAAGCAACCACTTACAACAGCATTTACAACATTTGCCACCACAAGATATAAAATCAAAGGCCATTCTTTCTAAAATGCAGGACGATGAAACGCATCATGCAGAAGAAGCCGCTGCAGCAGGAGCTGCTGAATTACCTTTTATGATCAAACAATTGATGCATGGAGTATCACGATTACTGACAAAAAGTAGTTATCACATCTAAGGGGGCTCAGCCCATGGACCAGAGTACGCTTTTTATATTAAGCGTTATTTTAATCGCTTATATTTTTGATTTTATTAATGGTTTTCATGATGCCGCGAATTCTATCGCCACCATTGTGACAACGGGTGTATTAACACCACGCCAAGCCGTAGTCTGGGCCGCATTTTTTAACCTAATCGCCTTTATTTTTTTCACCTTGATGGTCGCCAAAACAGTAGGTTATGACTTGATAGATACTAGCCTTATCGATCCCAAACTTATTTTCGCCGCACTGATTGGCGCAATTTTTTGGAATTTGTTAACGTGGTACTATGGGCTACCATCAAGTTCATCACATGCGCTCATTGGTGGGCTTGCCGGTGCCGCTATCGTCCGAGGTGGGATAGCTAGTTTAAAACTATCGGGATTTATCAAAGTTGCAATAGGTATCTTTGTTTCCCCTGTTCTGGGCTTATTAATTAGCGCTCTCTTCACTTTTTGCTTAACTCGATTATTGCGCCATAAAAGTGAACAATCGCTGCATCGCCTATTCAAAGGTTTCCAATTGGCCTCTTCGGCACTATTAAGTTTGACCCACGGCAGCAATGATGCACAAAAAACGATGGGCATTATTGCCGTGCTCTTGTTTTCAACCTCATGGATCGACGGCCCATTTCATATCCCTTTTTGGGTCGTTCTTTCTTGCCAAGCAGTGATAAGCTTAGGAACCTTGGCTGGCGGGTGGCGCATTGTAAATACCATGGGTACCAAAATTACAAAGCTCAATACGTTACGCGGTTGTGCGGCCGAGACCAGTGCTGCTGCCATAATCCTAGCTGCTACTGAATTTGGAGTACCGGTATCAACGACGCAAACTGTAACCGGTTCCATTGCAGGGGTGGGTCTTGTTAGCGGCGGCGGAGGTGGTACCCAGTGGCCGATGATAAGACTCATTTTATTATCGTGGTTGTTCACCATACCTGCAGCCGGTATCGTGTCAGGAGCAATTATTTTAGTCATACATTAGGTTTTCTTATGGTTGTTTTTTTTGTAACATAACTCTGTAAACCATTTCTATTACCGTTAGACTAACTACGTGAGATAAAAAATGAGCAAAGGCCAAGAGCGTAAGAAAGAAACCAAAAAGAAACCGGCAAAAACAGCCACTGAAAAAAGAGCTGCAAAAAGAGCCAAAAAGCAAGAAGCCTAACGCTTAAGAGATAGCTCGTAAACCGGGTAGCTATGCACTGAACCGGGGGTCGTATTTAGCATAACCAAATATGGCCTCCGTGATAGCTATTTTGAAGAGCAATTGGATGAGAGGCATAACCACTAATCCGTATATGGCGTACTGAGGAGAGCACCACCCTCATTGATACCCCCCTTTTCGATGACCAACGGCAAGAGCAAGTTTGTCCGAAAATTTATGGGGTTTGAGCGTTGATTCTATCTCGCCAATACACTATTCCTGCGACTAAAGGTAAAATAAACAATCATCCCAAGAAACATCCAAATCCCAAAGCGCAACAGCGTCACCCAGGGTAAATAAGCAATAAGATAAGAGCAACAAATAACCCCCATAATGGGAATAAAGGGCATAAATGGCACTTTGAATGGGCGCTTCAAATCCGGTTGACGATAGCGCAGCACCATAACCCCAACACAAACAATAATAAACGCAAAAAGCGTACCAATGTTAACCAGCTCCGCCAGACCATCAAGAGGGACGAGACCCGCTATCAACGCCATCAATACACCACAAAGCACAATAATACGTGCTGGCGTTTTTGTTTTCTTATGAGTCAATGCAAAATATTGTGGCAATAGCCCATCGCGAGCCATCGCAAAAAAAATGCGGCTCAATCCGAAAAAAAGGACCAACATCACCGTGGTTAAACCGGCTATTGCTCCAACCCCGACGAGACCCGCAGCGAGTTTATAACCCAACATCAATAATGATTGACTGATCGGTGATGCCACATTTAGGTCAGTGTATTTAACAATACCCGTCAGGAGCCCTGACACCACAATATAAAGGATGGTACAAATGACCAAAGACCCAAGTATACCAATAGGAATGTCGCGTTGTGGGTTAATTGCCTCCTCTGCTGCTGTCGATACCGCATCAAACCCAATATAAGCAAAGAAAATTAATGAAGCCCCCTTCATCACTCCCGCCCAGCCAAAAGGGGAAAATGGAACCCAGTTTTGGGGATCAACATTCATCGAGGCAATAGCAATAAATAAACAAATAACCAACAATTTAATGAGGACCATCAGGTTATTAAAGCGAACGCTCGACTTTATTCCTAAAATCAATAGCACCGTCAATGCACCGATAATGGCCATGGATAAAATATCCACTATTCCACCACCAATTGGGCCATGCAATAAAGCCACGGGAAAAGGAATTTTAAGTGCCGCTAATATGTCGGCACAATAGCTACTCCAACCAACGGAAACGGCGGAAACAGAAATAGCATATTCCAGTAATAAATCCCAACCCACGATCCAAGCAATCAACTCGCCAAACCCAGCATACGCATAGCCATAAGCGCTTCCGCAGCCACCAATCATGGCCGCCAACTCGGCATATGAAAGTGCGGCAAATGCACATGCCAATCCCGCCATCACATATGAATAAACAATAGCAGGCCCGGTATGAGTCGCTGCGACAACGCCCGTGAGAACAAAAATACCAGCACCAATAATCGCCCCAACGCCAAGGAGAGTAAGATCTAACGCGGATAAGCATTGACGGAAATGCTCTCGGTCAATTATCGAATTATTAATTGCTTTTTTACGAAACAAGTCCATGTTAGTATGTCCGCTGAATGCGTAGCCACTTAATCACCCAGATAGGGCACGTATAATGAACTTTATCATTAAACAGTATTGTTGAGAAACTTTACCTATGCTGCATAACAAATGAAGCGCGTACTTATTTTCTTATTGTTGTTCACATCGCAGCAACTCGTAGCCGCCCAAGACAACACCGACTGCCAAAAGGGCCCCTCTTTTATCAAGCACTTTTGTCATCGCTTGCATCAAATTTGGTACCAAGGGGATACGGAGCTTTATGTCACCGGTTACGCTTGGCATAACCGCTACATATACGGTCCCGAGAAAATTGATAGATATAACGAATTAGCATGGGGAGGGGGCCTTGGTAAGGGCTTCTATGATGAGGATGGCGATTGGCACGGGCTCTCTGCGTTTGCCTTTCTTGACTCTCACAAAAAGATAGAACCTGCCGCGGGCTATGGGTTTATGAAGATTTATCACGTCAATGAAAACACCCGTCTTGGCGCAGGCTACTCTATATTGGTTACTTCACGTGCCGACATACTTCACAGAATCCCTTTCCCGGGAGTATTGCCGTGGCTTACTTTCAATTACCGCCGAGCCACCTTAGCGGCAACATATATTCCGGGTAACGCGGAGACAGGTCATGTATTATTTATCCTTGCGAAGTGGACGTTCTAGGAAGGCTTTTAACTTCTTTATCTCTAACGGTTTTGAAAAATAATTCCCTTGTATATAGTCACAATTATGTTTTTTGAGAAAGTCGAGTTGCTCTTCTGTTTCTACCCCTTCAGCAACCACTTTTAGTCCCAGATTATGCGCTAGCTGAATCGTCGAGTTAACAATAATCCTGTCATTACTATCGGTGCCAATGTCCGCAATAAAACTCTTATCAATTTTCATGATGGATACTGGTAATTGTTTAAGAAGGCTGAGGGAAGAATATCCGGTACCATAATCGTCAATCGCAATCCTAATTCCTTGCTCTTTCAGATGGTTAAATTTATTTAAAATAAGCTCCGGGTGATGAATAAACGCCGACTCCGTTAATTCGATAATGAGTTTGCTGTTAGGAAGTTCTAATTCATTCAAATACGAAAATATAGAGCTTCCCTCTAAAGAAGCACTAAAATCGGTCGCTGATAAGTTAATAGAGATATACTTCAACGACTCCAAATGATAGCGTTCATAATCGTCGAAGACCTGTTTAATAATCCATCGACTGAACGATGGCATCACCCCAGCCCGTTCAGCATGAAACAAAAAATGGTCCGGAAAAAGCACCCCTAACGTCGGATGCCTCCAGCGCACCAATGCTTCAACGCCACAACACAATAACGTTTTAAGATCAATGATCGGCTGATACTCAATGAACAACTCTTGGTTTGGTATCACATGCCTTAAACCATTCAGTACATGCAGGTGTTCAATGCTCTGTTGACTTAACTCACCAGAAAAAATTTGATATTGATCCTTCCCCTTGCTTTTAGCGACGTACATCGCTAAATCAGCATTTTTAAGAAGCTCTGCGGCATGAGAGCCCCCATAAGGATACACCGCAATGCCTATGCTGGCATTAATTGACACCTCGTTCCCCTCAAGATAAAAAATATTCCTGAGCTGACTTAATATCGTTTTGGAAACCGTCACTGCATCATCAGCGTTTCTTATAGAATTTAAAATTAAGGCGAACTCATCACCACCCAGTCTTGCAACAACATCGCCAGGTTGAACACATTGCAGCAATGCAGCAGACACCGCTTTAAGCAATTGATCACCGGTAACATGGCCAAAAGTATCATTGATCATTTTAAAATGATCTAAATCCAGATAAATTAAAGCTAACGGTTGATGACCAGGACGTTGTATCGCTTGCTCAAGCAGCCGCTCAAAATAAGCACGATTGGCTAAATCAGTGAGGTAATCATGGGTAGACATATGTTCGAGAATTTCTTCGGTTTTTTTCCGCTCCGTAATATCACGAAAACTCACCACATAGCATGCTTCGTTATTCCATTCCGTTTTGAGAACAGAAACTTCACATATCACCTGATTACCACCGACTTTTGGAATTAATATTTCAGCTGTCGTTTCATCACTATCCACCAATCCCTTCGGATTAAAATCTATGTCTAATGGCTCACCTAATAAATCGGCAATATTACGATCGAATAATTTGATGGCTGTATAATTGGTATAAACAACCATTTTATTCTGATCAAGGATAATCACCCCATCCAAGCTTTTACCAACGATATTCAAAAAGGCTGAATGACTCAATGCCAACTTGGATTTAAGATGCTTGATTTCGTCGCTTTGTGAGCTCAGTTTCGCTTTTAAAGCCGATAATGTTTCATTTTTTGACACGTGTCGTTACCCATTTTGTAATATTAAATCCATCCCTAATAACAATTTCTCCTTACTACTAAAATCTAAAATTACTTTCTGTATGGGCCCAGGGATTCCTTTTACCAACGTTGGCGTGGCAACAATTCGTTCGCCCTCGGCGAGCTCCGGATTTTCAAATACCCTTGATGGCTTTTATTTATTTGACTGTAATTCTATAAAGATGAAGGGCTTGCTGAAAATTGGTAAAGACTTGGGTTTCATCAGACATATAGCACACTCCTTGTGTCTAAAATAATTTCTGGATCTCCAGGGGAAGCGATATGGATTTATTTGCCGTGTAATCAACCCAAACGATCTTGGACACGCCCTGCGCCATTAATTGCTCACCCTGATAAAGATCGTGATCTATCACAATACTTGAACGCCCCAAACTATGCAAATGACTGTGTAGGCTCAAAGCAGCAGGGTACACCACGGGCTTTAAAAAGGTGCAGGCAACATGAATCACAACGGGGCCGGTATTTTGCCGCATATCCAATTTCAGGCTCTCTAACCATTCAATGCGGGCCTGCTGAAAATAATTGAAATAACAAGCATTGTTCACATGCCCTAGGGCGTCCATGTCTCCCCACTCAACATTGACTACTTTTTCATGAACAAAAATTCTGTTGTCAGTCATGATAAATCCATCGGATCAACATCGATGCTCCAGCGTATCCCATTTGTTATCTTACTGATTGTCAACCACTCGCGGATCTGGGTCAATGCAACACTCAATTTTTTACGCGATGGCGATTTCACTAACAGTTGCATGCGATGAAGACCCGCTCTGCGAGCAAGGGGGGCAGGCGCTGGGCCTAATGCACTCATGTCATAGCGATGTAATTGTTCTTTTATCGCATGCAGGAACTGTAATAGCTTGGCTTGGCTCTTGCCTTGTGCACGAATCACCGTAAGAAAATGATAAGGCGGTAGCTGTGCTTGTTGCCGCGTGGTCAGCAACGATTGCGCAAACGCGTCATAACCTTGCTGGATCAATAAATTCAACAAGGGGTGCTGTGGCAAATGCGTTTGAATGATCACTTGCCCTGGAAACTCAGCACGCCCGGCGCGGCCAGCAACTTGGGTTAATAACTGACCGAGTCGTTCCAATGCACGAAAGTCCTGATTGTAAAAACCATTATCCGTATCGATGACAACCACTAACGTCAGTCGGGGAAAGTGGTGCCCTTTAGCCAACATTTGCGTGCCCACAATCAATCGGGCATTACCATCATTGATAAGAGCCAAACTCGCATCAAGCGCTTTCTTTTTACGGACCTCATCGCGGTCAATACGTAATATTGTTGTTGAGGGAAATTCCGTACTTAAAAACTCATGCACCCGCTGCGTCCCCGCGCCAACAGGCACCAGCTCTCGACTCTGACATTGTTGACACGCCACGGGTACTAGTTGCGTTAAACCGCAATGATGACAAATTAATCGACCCTGTCCACGGTGTATGGTTAAATGCGCATCACACGCGCGGCAATCAGCCATCCATCCGCATTGATGACAGAGCAGCACCGGCGCAAAGCCGCGGCGATTAATAAAAACCAAAACCTGATTTTGCTGCTCTAAATGTTCCTTGATCATATTCAATGAGGTACTGGCCAAACCATGCTGCAACGCTTGGTTGCGAATATCAAGAATTTGATAATGCAGCGCCTTGCTGTTCAATGCCTTCTGGCGCAAACGTAGCAAGGTGTATTTATTCAAGGTGCAATTGTATAAACTTTCCAGACTCGGTGTTGCCGAACCCAGAATGATCGGGATATCACGCAGATGAGCCCTCATTAATGCCGTATCGCGCGCCGAATAGCGCACGCCATCCATTTGCTTTAATGAGGTATCATGTTCTTCATCAATAATAATTAAGCCCAATGCCGGCATAGGCGTAAAGATAGCAGCACGGGTACCAATGACTAACTTAACCTCTTCTTCTTTTGCCCAAAGCCAAGCCAGTTGACGCTCTGTATCATTCAAGTTGGAATGAATAACCGCCATGGGTTCATTAAATCGCTCACGAAAGCGTGTCAATAGTTGGGGGGTCAGACCAATTTCAGGGACCAAGACCAGCACCTGACGCCCAGCGGCCAGAACGCTGGCTATCACCTGTAAGTAGACTTCTGTCTTTCCACTACCTGTGACTCCTTGCAATAAAAAGCAGCGATAAGATTGCAAATGCTCACGGATGGTTCGCACCGCAACGGCTTGCTCAGGATTCAACGACAATGGCGCTTTTTGTTGAATACCAGGTGGCAAAGGCCGCTCTCTTTCCGTGTGAAGAGCGAGAATATTTCTCGCCACCAAGGCATGCAATTGTGCTGTTGTAAAACCGCCTTGTAGCAGTGTTTTTTTTGAAACGGCCGCTGAATGGCTCGCAAAAAAATGGATCAATTGCGATTGCCGAGGCGCGCGGCTCGACACCTGAAGGAGGGCTTGCTCCACATCCATCGCTAAATGGTAGTAATCACAAGTGGGCAACCGGAACGCGTCGCCACTGCGGTATTTCTTCGGCAATGCCAGTGGAATAACCTCAGATAAAGGTGACTGGTAATAACGGCAGAGCCATTGACATAACACCAACAGCTCACCAGTAAGCAATGGCTTATCGTCAATCACTGTTGCAATTGATTTGATATTAGCTTGGATATTTTCTCTCAGTTCCTTACCAACAACCACCCCCATCCGGGTCTGCTTGCGAAAGGACACCCAAACACGGGCACCAATGCATGGTTCAACGACCTCGGCAGAATAATCAAAAAAATCTCGATGGGTGTGGGGTATACAAATTTTAAAAATTAGCTGGGCCATGTGTGACTTGCAGATTGGCCCGGCGCTGAAAACACTTTAACGACCACGCGTTCAATACGGTGCCGTTTTAATTCGTTGTCATCTTTAATTAATTCATTAACGAACCAACGGGAAAGCTCTTCTACCGTAATATTAGTAAGCGGCATCAGCGTCACATCTTCTTTTAGAAAAGGTATTTTTTTGTGATTGAAGGTGAAGTAATAATAGTCTTCATCCTCACCATATTCTAAGAATGGCGAATATTGCGGCATCAAAAACGTTTGATTCAATTGCTTACACAAGAGATGTATCCGTTCTTTATAATAACGGTAATCAAAGGTCATACCATTCTCTTCCACCCAGGTGGTTAATGCCAGATAAACGCCGTACATATGGCCATGCAATGGCTCCCGATCAGTTGCTGAAAAAATCGTGGTATGGCCTGCGGAAAATTTCATTGATTCTTTTTGCAGTTCCACCGTGGTTAAGTATCTTTTCATCTTATAAACTCGCTCGCTTATCGTGCAGTTGAAACCCGCTCAATGACAATTCAATATTTTTAGTTAGTGCAATCACTTTAAACAGCTCCCCCATTTCATTCGGCTGAAGTAGTTGTTTTACCGCTTGCTGACTATTGATTCGGTCATGCTCATTGTCCACGGCTGATAACAAGCTTAACAAACCATTGGCCAGCAAAAAAGAGGCTTGATTAGTATAACCTGCAACATGAAAGCCCGCGGCAAAAGCAGCTTCCGCCACATGAGTAAAATCAACGTGGGCCGTGATATCTTGCTCGCCAAGATGCAGCAGGGGATCGGTATGGGCAAGATGGCGGTAATGACACATCAGCGTGCCCGCATGACGCTCAGGGTGGTAATACTCATGCCTAGGGAACCCATAATCGATAATAAAGAGAGCGCCTTGCTCTAACATGTCATGGCATTGACGAAACCAATCATCGATAAATAAGTTAGCTTCAGATTGATAAGGATAGATTTCTCTGGGTAATACAGCCTGAACATGCTCGGTTAAACGCGGGTTAACGCAGGGTTTAAATTGCTCTTGTAACTTTCCCTGCTCATCTAGGATGATATAACTTTCAAACAGTCCGTCTTTAGCTTGTAAAAATCGATGCACGGGCATCGCATCCAGCACTTCATTTGCAATCACCACGCCGTTAAAAGGCTTTGCTGGCCATTGAGATAGCCACTTCACTCGATGCGCCAAATGAGGAATCTTGGTCATTATCAATTCCCGTTGTCGAGACTGTAAATGACCGCTCACTTCTAAAATATGGTATTCATCAGGCAGCCCATCTAGGCGTTCTAAGTGTGCTAATATATCAACACATAGCTGTCCCGAACCTGCGCCAAACTCAAATAAAATTGGCTGATCTAACACCGGCAATAATTGCAGGCATTGATGGGCTAAAGTCTGTGCAAACAAAGGGGTTAACTCAGGTGCCGTAATAAAATCCCCACCCACACCAAACTTTTGTGAGCCTGCACTATAATAACCAAGGTTTGGCGTGTATAACGCTTGCTGCATAAAGTCGGCGAAGGTGATGGCCCCTTGTTGGCGCAATTGGATGCAGATAGAGTCAAATAGGTTCATAATCAACCGATCATTGAAAAATGAGGACCATACCTTGAATCAAGCAAACACACAAGCGGCACGAGTCGCTATCATTACAGGATCCGGCCGACGTATTGGTGCGGCAATTGCCCAATATTTACATCACGCGGGATTTCGGGTCATCATTCACTGTCATCACTCCCATTCCGCAGCCCACGCACTAGCAAATGACATGAACCGGCACCGACCTGATAGCGCGTTGGTCATCGTTGCTGATTTAGCAATAAAAAAAAGTGCAAACACGATAATTAATGAGAGCATAAAATGGGCAGGACAACTTGATCTGTTGGTCAACAATGCCTCTGTCTTCGTAAGCACCCCTCACGATGCCCTCGATGATGCCCATTGGGATACTCTATTCACCATCAATGTAAAAGCACCTTTTTGGTTAAGCCATTTGGCCTACCCCCATCTTGCAGCACAACACGGCTCCATCATTAACATCACGGATATTCATGCAGAGCGCCCGCTCAAAGGCTATTCGGCCTATTGCCAATCAAAAGCCACATTAACCATGCAAACCAAATCATTAGCTCGCGAGTTCGCGCCTGCCGTACGCGTTAATGCCATCGCCCCTGGTGCCATTGCTTGGCCTGAGCATGACAACGCGCTCAGTGAGGCGTTGCAACAGAATATCATTGCAAAAACACCCTTAAAGCAGCATGGCGATCCTGCATATATTGCCCAAGCAGTATTGTCCATCGCTGATAACCCTTTTATCACCGGGCAAACGCTAGCTGTCGACGGAGGACGGGGATTGGTAAGCTAGTATGCATAAGATGGCTGCTGAGGCAATAAAACACGGCGCCACGCTTGACAACTTAAGTGCGGCAAGAGCAGTATCATTGACTAATGTATTCAATTGAGGGTTTTCGTTGTTCAAAAAGCGATGGCTTGTATTATTATGTGTTCTTCTGAGCAACGGCTGCTTTTTATTCGGGCCGACATACACTAAACCTAGTCTCAATATACCGCCACAATGGCCTCATCAGACCCCCGTTAAAACCGATGCGCCAGCCAATTTACCTGATCTTCGTTGGTGGAAACAATTTGGTAGTCTTGAATTAAATACATTTATTCAAAAAGCACTGCTACAGAACAATGAACCGAAAATTGCCGTTGCCAATATTGAATATGCCCGAAGTCAGTTAGATGAAGTTAAGCTCAATTGGCTGCCCAACCTCACCGCCCTTGCTGGCTACAGTCAATTTCCTATTTTGGGAAATCCAGGCAATGTGTTCATCGCTTATCCTCTTTTTGTCGTTAATATACTTCAGCTCTACAAACAGCAAAAAAGTGCACAAGCGATTTATGAGGCAAGCATTTATGCAAAAGACTGCGTAAGGCTCGTGGTTATTGCACAAACAGCGGCTGGTTTTTTTACACTGATAGCACAAAAGGAAGCCCTTAAACTTTACAACCAACTGCTTAAAGATTACCGAGACTATTTACACCTTGCCCAAAGTCAATACAACGCAGGCTTAACCTCGCAAGATAATATTGACCGCATAGGTCGTCAAATGAAGCAAATTCAAGCGCAAATTGAAATCACCCAACATAACATCATGGTCAGTAACAACGCCCTCCATTTTTTATTCAATGAGAACCCCGGTTTTCTCGAGGTAAAAACATCCTTTAAACACCTCAATAGTAATGGAGTGATTCCTGGTAACTTACCAACCAGCGTATTGAGTTACAGGCCAGACGTTCTTAAGGCCGAGGCTTTATTAAAAGCCGCTAATGCAGACGTTGGCTCTGTAACAGCCAATTTATTACCGACCGTCACATTAGGAGCCTATTTGGGAGCAGGATCATCCATCAAAGGCCCCATTCGATTAGGGGAGGCGTACATCAATACGCCGGTGATTGATTTACCTATCTTTGCACAGATAAGTGCTAGTAAAGCTCGATATAAAGCAATTTATATTCAATATATTGTTACCGTCAAGGAAGCGTTACGCGATGTGGCCAATGATTTATCGGCATATTCGGCCTACAGTAATCAGCTAAATATCAATACCTCGGCCTTGAACGATGAAAAGCGACGTTGCCATCTGGCAGAGCTTCGCTATCGTCATGGACTGGATGACAAAATTGAGTTGATCAAATGTAAAATCGAAATGGATCAATTCGAATTAATGATAAACCAAAACAAACTAGAAAAAATGATTGCCATTGTCAATTTATATCAAAACCTTGCGGGTGGATATCATGGGGATTGATCGCCAAAAAACCATCCGAACATTACGCTTATCCATGACCTGTATTTTTCTTTTTCTGCTCACTTGGTATTACCAAGTACCCGAAAGCGCATGGTGTTTGGTTACAATATGGTTTGTCATGTATGAATACAATACCGTCGGTGGCGTCTATACCAAAAGTTTATTGCGTTTTTCTGGAACGGCGTTAAGTGCTATTTATGGAATGGTTATCATTTATTTTTGCGCAAACAATCCCCTGATCAATACCATCGCGCTGGTGCCGGGTCTGTTTGTCTACACGTATTTTTTCATGGGCGGAGATAAAACATATATTGGTACAATTGGTGCTGTTACCCTAACCATCGTGTTGCTCAATTATAATGATGTCGATTCTGCCATTTTACGTGTATTTAATGTCATCCTGGGGATTATCGGCTCGATGTTCATGATACGCTTTTTTTACCCCCAATATGCGCGAAATTTGATTATTGAAACCCTATCGACCCTTATTGCACAGTTATCAACTGTCATAGAAAATTATTTAAATCCGTCAATACCTCTGTTAACAATTCATGCAGACCACTTGCAATACGAGCATAATACCTTGGCTAGCCTGCCTTCATTTGACCGCCTTCTCAGTGAAGCAAAAATGGAAACAAGAAAGGCCCCGTTTTTCGTGCCACACGGCAAAGCAACCATCGAACAATTCAAGCTTCTCTTGCAGTTAAGCAGTGTATTTTTTTCCCTCTTATCAACAGATGATGTTCGAGCCGACCCATGGATTAGTGCAAAGCTCCTCGAACTACTATCGGCTTTAAGAGCAATTGAGCGTAGACTGTTACAACAACCGAATGAGCCAACATCGATAGCAAAAAAAATCATCAACGGCACACAAAACCTGCAAACCCAACAAGCAACGGCAGCGATTCTTACCAATATGATCAAAAAAGCCGTTTTGCTTGATGAGGAAGTTAAACAAATCGTATTAATTTATGACGTATATGACATAAGAATTGAAAAAATGTAACACGGACGATTGATTATGGTAAGCAAAATTAAACACAAATTCCCCCTCACCATTTTATTATGTGTACTAGCCTTTGTCTTTTTCTACCATTTTTCGTATTACTTTCCATTTACCAATAACGCATTTGTCGTCGCCAATGTACGACCCGTTGCAGCGAATGTAAAAGGGTACATCACTAATATCTATGTTCAGAATGAAGAAACCGTAAAAACAGGCCAACCGCTATTTACGGTCTTCAAAAGACCCTATCAACTCGCTTATATAAAGGCGAAAAGTGATGTCGCAGAAGCAAAAGCGCAGTTAATAGTATTGGCCAAGCAAGTTGAGAAAACACAACATCTCGTTCAAGAACAAAAAGAGCGCTATGAAAAATTTCGCTTTGATTATGATCATAGAAGTTACGCATTGACAACAGCCTGAAATTTCGAATTCATATGCTCCATGCCTGGAGCGAATGACCCAATAAAATAGGCAATAACCTCATTGAATAAATCACGTCGTAATTTATAGCAATTACTTATCACATCCATTGCTCGTAGCCGCTGAAGCTCAACATATCCAAATATAGCTGCAAAAAGATGATTTTTTACGGCTGTTTTTCCTCTGACTTGAAAGTT
>CAMBDN010000003.1 GCA_945865355.1 Legionella genomosp. 1 | reverse complement strand
TAAAAAGCTTACCAGAAGCGGTGTATATAAATCCGCCTGAATCAATTGAAATTGGAAATAAATCTGGACAGATAGAGATGTGTATGGCAGGATAATCAAGTAACTTAAATCACGACAGAATTTGTCTCATTTCCCCTGGCACGCTCCGATGCCAAAATCATCTAACGAAATTTTAGTGCCAAGTAAACCGATATTATGTAAACCTAAGCTAACTTCGTCACTATTTTTCATTAATAAACTTTCTGTAATTTCTATATTTAAATAATTTGCGGGGAAATTTAATACATCTACTGTTTTTTTAAAGTTAAGATAAAAATTATTATTCGTAAATTGCGCAGGTGAGACATTGATAGAAAATAACAAATGGCGCTGGTATTTTTCGAACCAGAGCTTAGCTTGCTCGCAGGCTTTATGTAACACCCAGTTTCCAATATTGATAATTAGGTTACTGTTTTCTGCAACAGGAATAAATTCATCCGGTGAGATGTCTCCAAGAATTTCATTGTGCCAGCGCAATAGAATCTCAGCTCCAATTATTTCTTGAGTGACTAAATGATATTGTGGTTGATAAAATAGAAAGAGCTCATTCTTCTTGATTGCTTGGCGTAAGTGCGATTCAATCTCAGCTTCTCGGTGTTGTTCGTCACTTAATTTTTTAGTGTAAAATTGATAGGTATTTTTACCTGATTTTTTAGCATAATACATGGCAATATCGGCATTTTTTAGTAACTCTTCTGTGTTGTCGCCATCGACAGGGTAAATTGATATTCCAACACTAACGGTACTGGTTAATAGTTTTTCATCAATCAAGTAAGGAATATTTAAACCATGGATGATGCGGTTCGCAAATTTACGTGCAGATGTTGCTGTTTTTAATCTTGGCATAATAACTGTAAATTCATCGCCATCAATCCTTGATAGGGTGTCACTTTGTCGTGTTAATGAAGTGAGTTGTTTTGAGAATTTCTTTAGAAATCGATCGCCATGAATGTGGCCTAGGGTATCATTGATGGATTTAAAATTATCTATATCAATCAAGAATAGAGCAAAAGATTCATATTCCCTGTGGTAAGTTGCAATTGTTTTATCAAGTAAGTTTTCAAATTCACGACGATTATACAAATTAGTTAAAGCATCATGTGAGGCAATGAATTTTAAGTTTTCCTGACTGACTTGTAGGTTGGTTTGCGCTTCTAATAGCTGATTATATGAGAAAACATAGTTAATGATTAGACATGAAAATGGAACAAAATAGGTGAAAACTTTTAGTAAATAAGCAATATTGTAAACATCTTTAATGGATGTATTCAGAAAATAATATAAATATACCGCAATAATAATTTGAGTGGCTGACATGTAAAAAATACAATTTGTTAGTATTCCGGGATATTTTTTGTAAACTCTAGGGTAGATAAAGAAAATAATAAATAAATAAATCAATAAATAGAGGAGCTCATAGGATTTAGGAAACCAGGCATCTTCAATCCAAATCGAGGGTTTTTTTATGATGAATGCGGTGTAATAGACAAATACAATCGCAGTCAAAACGATGATAAAGAGAAATAGACTAAGCATGGATGATTGGATTGTTTTTTTATAGTTATCCTTTAATAGCACCAGCAAACCAATGATATAAATGATACCGCTGACTGAGTTAATAAATGTCCAAATGATAAAATCGATATTTTCATTACCCCTTATATAGGGTGATAGACCTTCAATCATTAGGGTATGTAGGGCATCTACTGATCCCGAAAATAAAATAGCTAAGCCAATGATTAGTGCGACCTTGTCATTGGTTAAACGATATTGGGTGAATGCTAAAAGCGTCGTGATAGCCGAGAGGGTGAAGGCAGACCATTGCAGAAGTATCTGTATAAAATAGCTACGAATTTGAGTTTCACCAAAAAAAACACCTAAATTATAGTCATTGTTTATGTCTTTCGTGGCATTACTAAAATCAATACCAAAATAATGCAGTGCAACTGCTGGAAAACCTAAGAGTAATATAAAGAGTAGGGTAAATATGGGAGGGATGCGTTTTAGCGTTTTTTCATCAAAGATGAGTGCATTATCCATGAATACCTTATAGAGTTTGAGATTAAGGAGTAGGCTAGATGATTGTGAATATACGTTATGAATATAATGTTATAGGGAAATATAGCTATGGTAAAGTTAAAGCCAATATCGCCGCGGCAAAATTTGAGTGCAATGGATGTTGCCTTGGGTACTGGGAAGGGTTATGAGTCGGAAATTTTTTTTAATTTTTTGGACCAACTATTTCAAGCCAATCTTGCTAAACTGACTTTCGGTATTAGCCCTGCCGCTCTCGAAACTGCTTTTTTTTCCTGGTTTGCCCAGTTAGCCCAGTCACCAGGTCGTTTATTGGAGTTGGGTCTTTATCCGGCGCTGCATGCAAGTGATATCGCCAATAAAATAATGACTGAACCGCTGCCTGCTGGGGGTAAGGATGTTCGTTTTCATTCTGAGAATTGGGGGTTATTACCTTGGCGTTTTGGGGCTGAGAATTTTCTGCAAGTTGAGGCTTGGTGGAAGCTTGCAACCAACCACGTGCCTGGTCTTCCCAGCCATGTTGAGCGTACAGTCTCCTTTAGTGTTCGTCAGGTGCTTGATGCCTTGTCTCCTGCTAATTTTGTGTTGACCAATCCTGATTTGTTTAAGGAGACAATTGATTCTGATGGTAAAAATCTTATTCGTGGCACGGAGCTGGCAGTCAAGGATATTCTTGAGAAAATAAGCGGGTCATCTCCGGCTGGTGTTGAGAATTTTTTACCAGGGAAAGATGTGGCTATTACCCCGGGACGCATTGTTTATACAAATCATTTAATTGAGCTCATTCAATATGAAGCAGTTACCAGTGAGGTTTTAAAAGAGCCTGTGTTGATTATTCCCGCATGGATCATGAAGTATTATATTCTCGATCTTTCACCTGATAATTCGATGGTTAAGTGGTTGGTGAGTCAGGGACACACGGTGTTTATTATTTCTTGGCGTAACCCAGATAGTGAAGATAGAAACCTTGGCATGGATGATTATTATCGCCAAGGAGCGATGGCAGCTATTGATACCATTTCTAAAAAAATGCCCAAAATAGGCATTCACTTGATGGGGTATTGTCTGGGTGGTACGTTGGCAATGATTACAGCCGCTGCCATGGAAAAAAATATGGATAAACGTCTTAAAAGCTTAACATTATTAGCAGCACAAGCTGATTTTACTGAGGCAGGTGAGCTGATGCTTTTTATTACTGAAAGTGAAGTTTCATTTCTTGAAAACATGATGTGGGATCAAGGGTATCTCGATACCAAGCAAATGGCGGGCTCATTTCAGATGCTTCGTACCTATGATTTGATTTGGTCTAAAATGGTCCAAGATTACATGCATGGCACAGAGCGTGGCATGATTGACTTGCTGGCTTGGAATGCTGATGCCACCCGTATGCCATACAAAATGCACAGTGAATATCTAGTAAAACTTTTTTTAAATAATGACTTTGCTGCGGGTCGATTTACCCTTGAGGGTGATCCCGTCGTGGCCGAAAATATTCATTTGCCTGTGTTTGCAGTGAGTACTGAGAAGGATCACGTGGCACCCTGGCAGTCAGTTTACAAAATTCACCTGCTGGTCAATGGTGATGTCACTTTTGTGTTGACAAGTGGAGGACACAATGGTGGCATTATTAGTCAACCGGGTCGCGTGGGTAGTACTTACCGAATCTTAGAACACAAGCGGGATAATGCTTATTTGGGTCCTGAAGATTGGTTGGATGAGGCATTGAGGTGTAATGACTCATGGTGGTACGCTTGGCATGATTGGTTGGTTGAACAGTCTACAATCAAGCGGGTGCAGCCGCCCGAGATCGATAATACGTTGCCTGCGGCACCTGGGAAGTATGTGCTGCAGAAATAATGAGTGATCCTTCTGTTCATTTGAGAACAATAACAACGATGAGAAACATCCATGGACTATAAAGATTATTATAAGGTGATGGGCGTTAGCCGCGAAGCGACTGCCCAAGAGATTAAAATGGCTTATCGTCGATTAGCTCGAAAATATCATCCCGATCTTAGTAAAGAACCCAATGCTGAAGAAAAATTTAAAGAAGTGGGTGAGGCTTATGAGGTTTTGAAGGATTCTGAGAAACGTAAAGTTTATGATCAATATGCTGCCGATTGGCAATTGCGACAACAAGCCCAGTCCTCTTCACGAAGGCCCGAATGGGATGATGCCGGTGTGAGCGATCAATATAGCCACGATTTTTTTGAGTCTTTGTTTGGCAGAACACCTCATTTCCGTCAACAGCATACCGCAGGATCAGACTTTCATGGCAAGGTAAATATTACTCTGGAAGAAGCGTATAGCGGTGCGGTGAAAGAGTTGCACCTTCCATCGATGCATGAGCAAGGCGGTCACCAAAAACTAAAGGTGAAAATTCCTGCTGGAGTAAAGTCTGGGCAACAAATTCGCTTATCAGGGCAAGGCGGTGCTGCATTATCAGGTGGTCAGCGAGGGGATCTGTATTTGACTATCCAGGTTGATAAACACGCTGTGTTTGATGTCATGGAGGATGATATTTATGTCACTTTACCCGTGACCCCTTGGGAAGCTGCTTTGGGTAGTACCGTTGTAGTGCCTACGCTGGCTGGGAAAGTTGATCTGAAGATTCCCGCAGGTTCTCAGGGTGGGCAAACGATGCGATTAAAAAAACGTGGTTTTCCTAGCGCAACGCCCGGAGATCAGTATGTGATTTTGAAGATTATTATTCCCCAGCCAAGCACTGATTCTGCACGAGAGCTATACAAAAAAATGGCGGAAGAAATGCCTTTTAATCCACGTGCAAAGATGGGAGTGTAAGCATGGATAGCAAAACAATTGTGGCAGGGGTATTGATGGATGAAAATACGACCGTTTCTTTCGTAGAAATTTGCCAAAAATGTAATATATCGGAAGAAATTTTAGGCGATATGATCGAACATGGGCTATTTGGTGGCGGTAGCATTCATATCAGCAGCAAGCATGTTGATTCGAGATCATTCGGTCGTATTCAATCAGCCTGCCGGTTGCAACAGGATTTGGGTATTAATGTACCCGGTGTTATTTTAGTTTTAGAGTTGTTGGATGAGCTGCAGCAGCTACGCAACGAAATAAATATCCTAAATCGACACGTCGGGGATCAATGAAGTTTTCATCCTGGTTTGTGGGATTCACCGTTGTCTTCAATGCCTACGTCCCTTTGGTATTTTTCTACCGCTTTTTCGGCGTTTGTTTTATCAATGGTGAAGAAGCTTTTTTTTTGGCCAAAGGTAATGTAAGGAGCCACTGCGTTGGCTATTTTTCTCATTAGCGTATTGAGGTAGGCGCCCCATTCTGGTTCTGTGGCTAGGATTGGTTTTGCAGAGTTGATAGCCTCTGTACAATCCTTCTTGAAGGCTCTTTGTACGGTTTTGTCTAAAGGATTTTTCAAAAATTCTTCAGAACAATGCGTTAACTCATTAAGTAAGACTTTCGCTGCAGTATATTGCTTACTATTTTTAGGAAGCGTGTCAATTTTCACTGACAGCTCTTGTAACGCGTCATTCACTAACTTTTTACGGGCGACTATTTCAACTGAGCGGTCCGGTGATCTTCGTGCTTGTACGGCAGCAAGCCGTTGTTGTTCTGCGAGTTCACGAGCTGCGTGTTCAGTAGCAAGCCGTTGTTGTTCTGCGACTACACGAGCTGCTTGTTCAGTAGCAACACGTTGTTGTTCTGCGAGTACACGAGCTGCTTGTTCGGCAGCAAGCCGTTGTTGTTCCGCGAGTTCACGAGCCACTTTTTCATCAGCAAGCCGTTGTTGTTCCGCGAGTTCACGAGCCGCTTGTTCAGCAGCAAGACGTTGTTGTTCCGCGAGTTCAGCAGCCACTCGTTCAGCTTGGTGGTCATCAACATGGCCTCCGCGATCTAAATCAAGGGGATCGACTGCAAGTTGCTCGTCAGAGTCGCCATCTTGAGCTATGGGATCCACAGAGGGTGACCCATCATCAGTGGCATACCCATCAGAGAAATGTTCACTAGCAGGCCATTCATCTGGAGAAATTCCTTCATCAAGCGAGGATTGTGCTGTTCTGTAAGCGTCCAATCTTCTTGCCGCGGGTTCTGGCATAGGGACTGGACGTAATATGTAATCTAAAAGGTCTTTTTCAAACTCACTGGGGTTCATCAGAACCCTCTGTGCAGGAGCTGCTCTAACGTACCGTGCATTATAATCATCGCTGTTTACTGGCACAAATGCATTGTAGTGCTGTATAAATGCTAGAGTTCCTTCTGTTAGATTACCACCGAGTAGATCGATAGCCATGTTTTTGGGAACTGCGCGAACATTATGAATGTACTTTGATATTTGTGCGGCAGTCAAGGCCACTTCAGCATTTGCTTCGGCAAATACATCTGTTCCAAGTATAGCTTGTCCATTCAAGGTTAAACGCATATGGTTTTTTAATAAGCGGAGTCCAACCTCATTGAGATCCAGTTCGTTTCCTAATAGATTTGAAATATCGAGTAATTGTGTGTCGGCTGCATTTTTATAGTCGATACTACCTTCCCCATTGTTTGTTCTTTCCCAATGTCCACCTGCTTCTGCACCCTCTGCGCCGCCACTGTGGAACATACCAATGGTGGAAATGGGGTTGGTCGCATGAATTATATTAATAGCGCCAAGTTGTGGGTGATATTCAATATTAAAACCTAACTGTTTTGCGACGTATGCAGCGACCTCATCGGGAGAAAGGCTGAAATAGCGAGCATTAGCAGGGTTTACTTCTGTTAAGTGAGCGAGATATTGTTCAACAGACATATCATTTGTCATTGCAATGATCCCAATATCCTCATTCCCGCCAACTTCATCTTTCATGTACAAGCGTAGAACAGGACCTAAAATAATCTGTGTATCAAAAGCATTGTAGCTATTTAATATGCCAGCTAACTGTTGCCAATCAAGCACAGTAGGATCAATATCATAAAATGTGGCGAAAGCGACCTTTAATTGTTCATATTGATCATTGTGTCCATTATCGTAGCCTTTAATTGCGGCAAAGCGCAAAACCTGCTCTTTAATTTCTGGGGTGAGTGCGTGTAAAGGGCAGTTATTAAAAACGGCAGACAGTTTTGGAAATGGCATCGAAATACTCCAAGCGAATACAATTTAAGTTTAATCTAGGTATATTAAGGAAATATTAACCTGAGGATTTAGTCTTTTGGTTATACCATTCTTAACTGATGGACTCTCGTAATGTCCATGTTCTTGTGGTTGGTGTGATTTGTCTTGCTGTTTTTATCCACAATAGCGATGGGCTATTTTGATCGCCTGTGGGGGCAATTTTGCTATGCAGGGCAATGGTGAAAGCATATTTTTTACTTAATATTTGTAAGATGTTCCAGACCGTATTGATATCGGCGTTGTTGTCTTTGAGCACGAGTTGATCGTTTCTAAATAAGACAGTAACCGTTTGTCCTTGTAGAGATTGTTTGACTGCTGATTCTAATTGACGCCATTTTGCAAATTTACGATGTAGCTGTTCTGCTTGGGTGGGTTGTTGCTGGAAAGCAACCCGTGACAGGGGCCCATCTACTTGGGCAATTTGTTGATTGTCAGGTTTTTGCCGCAATAAGAAATCACATAAATTATCAATCAAGGAGCGATAGCGTCCTGAGACAGATGGTTTAGTTCCTGGTGCTTTATTAATAAAGATAGCAAAGGCAAGGATGTGAGCATTGGCGGTATACAAATACCCAGACAGACTCATCACTCCAGTCATCGTGCCTGTTTTGGCGCGCAGTAAACCCTGTTGTGAGGGCTTGCGAAACCGTCGTTGCAACGTGCCATCCTGTCCTGCGATGGGCAGAGCGGCAATATATTCATAAGCAAGAGGGAAGTGAGCATGTAAAAAACGAAGTAAATCAACCGTTTGCTGGGCGCTGAGCAGATCTTGTCGTGACAAGCCAGAGCCGTCAGTTAAAATAGCGCTTTCTAAACTGATCCCTGTTTGTTGTTGTAAAAAATTCTTAATGACAGGTTGAGCTTGTTGCCAATCCAGAGGTGTCCCAGAAAGTTTTGCGGCTGTATGTAAAAAAAGGCTGTCGGCATACAAATTATCAGACGGTTTTAATGTGTCTGCCATGATTTGAGCAATGGGCTTTGAGCGGTGGGACGATAATAACAGTGTGGCGGCAGGAGCATTGCCCAACTCTACTTGTCCTTCAAGTTTTATATTCAAATTTGTCAATCGCGCCCTTACCAAACTTTTTGCATAAAGCAGCGGATTACGGATAGGAATTTGTTGCTGTATGGACCATTGTCCAACACCCACACAGCCGGTGACGGTTAGACGATTTTCGCTATCCATGTTGAAATCAACACCACATTTGGCATTATTGCTTGCCGTTTTAACTTGGTTATTGATGGATAGAATGTCATCTTGGTTATTTAATTCTATGAACGCATCAACACCGGCACGATAGGCGGGATTAACCGTTACGGTCAGGCGGTTTTCATCGATGACAAGGGGGGCGACGGGTGCGCCATAACTGTATCGATTGTCGGCAGCCATCCGCCCTGGGGCATAAGCAGTAACGTTACTGTTGTTGCTGACCAGGACGACATTCCCTTGAATGCGCTTAATCCCCCATAGGGGTAATTGCGATAACATCGTATCTAAATTGTCTTTTGTTAGTGATGGATCACCTGGTAGATGCAGGTAAATGGAGCCTTTCAGTACGCCATTATCTAGCAGAGGTGCATCGGTTGTGAGTTGACTTTTAAAGCGGTAATCGGGACCTAAAGCAAGTAGGGCGGCCGCGTCTGAAAATAACTTCATGTTGCTGGCTGGAATAAATGAGCGTTCAGGGTGTCGTTGATAAAGGGTTTCGCCAGTATTAAGATCAACAACCACCATACCCATGTTAATTGATGGGTCGACTTGATTGATGATATTGTCTACGGCACTTTGTAGGTCAGTCGCCATGGTGGACGAGCTAACGGCCCACAACAGTATGCTTGGCAAAATCCTTTTCATTACATTTAAGCCCTTATGGTTGATGGTCAATCATAACGCAAGCCCATGCGCTCTAAAAGTCCTGCGAGAGTGTCATTGTCAAAAAATTTTATTTTTAACCAACCACCTTGGTCATTATCAGTAACAATTTGTACAGGCGTACCCATTTGCTCAGCAAGTTGGGATTGCAAATGGACAATATCACGATGATTGGGGCGGGGTGGTGGATCAATAGGAAGCTTGCTTAAACGTACTTCTTCTTCAAGTCGACGTACTGACCATTCTTGCTCAATAACTTGCTTTGAAAGTGTTTCTTGTTGCAAGGCATGGAGGCCGACCAACGTACGAGCGTGCCCAAGCGAGAGTTGCCTTGAGCGTATTCTCTCTTGCACGGACGCACATAAGGTTAAAAGCCGTAAAATATTGGCGATATGACTACGCGATTTACCGACCAAGGTAGATATTTCATCCTGGCTAAAATGAAATTCGGATTGTAAACAGTGATAGGCATTAGCCTCTTCCAGTAAATTTAAATCTTGTCGTTGGATGTTTTCAATGACGGTAACCGCAGCTGCTTGCATATCCGTATATTCGCCAATCATGCAAGGGACTTCAGAAAGCCCCGCCATCATTGCCGCACGCCATCGCCGCTCTCCGGCAATAATTTCATAGCATAGTGAGGATACTTCGCGCACGACCAACGGTTCAATTAAGCCTTGGGTTCGAATTGACTGCGCCAAATCACCTAGAGCCTGCTCATCAAAGTCTCGTCTCGGTTGATAGTGACCGCGTTGTAAATAGTCGATGGGCAGTACTTTAAATACAGTTTTCATGGGTCAACGATGATAGAACGATTCGCTTATTGTTTCATAATGATGTTTGGAATAGCAATTCGTAATGATACGACTTAAACAGTTGATCACTAATGTCCCATAGTGCCAGGTGGTTCTGGTCGTTCAGTTTCTTTATCTTCTTCAATCGGTGCGCTGTTTGCTGGGTCAGTTGATTTTACCTTCAGCAGAATTTCTTTCATTGAATGCATCGACTTAACGGTATTGTCTATTTTGCTTTGTGTCGTTTCAGCTTGCTGCGTTTCTTCGCTTTTATAGCCAACTTTGCCTATGGTGAAAAAACGAGCTAGAACATTTAAAAACTTTTCGCCAAAACTTTTGATATGAGGCTCTTGGCTTGGGATTAAAAGATGATTTTCTGTAATCTTTGTTAATGTTTCGGTTGTTGAATTGATACTATTTATAGCTTCTGTGAGACTGGTTTCATTAGGCTCATCTAATTTCATAGCCGCCCCATCTAATTTGTCGAATTGTATACTCATGTCTTTTATTGCGCATTGAATATGTTCAATATTCACCGTATTTTTACAGTTTTTCTTGAGCTCCTTTAACTGGCTAAGAGCCTCATCAATTGTATTCATTAGAAGTATCAATTTATCTTTTACAGCATTAGGAGCTTCAAGTTTTGCCTTGATGTGGGTTGATAGCAGATGGTCTCTTGTTATGTTGTCGATACAATGTTCCATTGGAAGGGTAATTTTTCTATTGAAAGCTTGTTTTTTATCTATTCTCTGATTAACTTGCTCAGCTGTCCTTGATGCGTCAAATTCAGGGCCGATGGTCGTTTCAAATTGTTTCGTTATTACTTGCCCATAGGATACGACGATAACTTGCAGCAGCTTATCGACCATTTGTTGCTTAGGCTGACCAGGAGGACATAACTTTTTGTAATTTTCTTCGCCTATTCTAGCGATAGTATCGTCATTTAAATCCGTCATATCTTTATTGAGAAGCTCTGGTGCTAATTCCATCGCGATCTCGCGCATATGTGCTTCAAGGTTACCGGAGTCGGCTGTAGCGATCGATATCGCTATAAGCCTCTGCCATTGTGTCAGGTGATATAGGCATGTTATCAAAAATTCTAGAGAGCTGGCCTACATCAGGGTACTGTGATATTGCGGTTGCGATTTTGCTTGTGGCAAACTCTTCATCAAGGTAGCCTGCTTTTAGTCTCTCAGTAAATTCAGTTGTGAAACGTCTAGGGCTTGGCATAATTTACCTTAATTAATCGACATCATTTTTATTATAGTCTATTAAAATGATATCGATTTCGGAATGTATTGAAATCCAACGAGCTGTTCTTACGCCAGCTGAGTGGCTCTTGTTGCAAATAATTCGCTATCCATGGTCAGGTTGCTGCTGCCGCAGATGGTAGGATCTTCTGGTAGTGTATAGCCGTCCGGTAAATTGACGCCTTTTTGGAAGATCAATACTTGCTTACGGTGGCCGCCGGCTTCACTGATAGGGCTTTGGTGACGTTTAAAAAACCGGACGACTGGAAGTGGCGTGCCTTCGTCTAAATGCTGTAATTGATAACGGAAGTCTTGGTTCCCGCTAGCCAATCTGCTGATTAACGTTTTGGCATAATCATTCATTGCTTCTGGCTCAGGTAAGTCTTTCCCTTCATTGAGTTCTAACCAAATTTCCAGATGTTCAACACCATCAGCGTCATCAAAGGTATAAAAGGATTTTTTAAGGATTGTGTTTTCGTTGTCGGTATCGGTTATTGCACGTTCTAATTCAGTAAACGCTAAATTAGCACCATGGAAAACAACCGTTGAATCCCGACCCCACACAAACATCAATGGTAAATCTGATTTTGGTTTCTGGAAAATTCCATATTTGGCCAATGAGGCTTGTATATCACTTGAAGCATAGATTCGTCCTTTATCACCTAGATTATAGCGAATACGAGGTGAAGAGCGATCGTTACGGGTACAGGTAAAGAGTAAATCATTGGCAGCATCACATTCGACATGATAATTCAGTGGATCATAATGAAACACCATGGGTAATCCCTTGTTCGCTCCAAAGAGTTCACGAGCAAGGCCTGGATTTCTTTCAATTGCTTTACGCACTGTGATTTCATAGTCACTTTCAACACCTAGGTTGATGTCTAAGTCAGAAGCACCGTATGAGGAGTAGATTTTATCAAAGCCATTGCCTTCTAGCTGGTCACGCATCGCTTCGGAAATTGCTTGACCACCAACCACGCCAATGACCGAAAACTTGCTTAAATCATGTCCTTGTTCTTTTGCATAGCTCGCTAAATCTTTTAAGAAAGGGGGGTAGCCTGCAATGATCGTTTGTACTTTTTCCTTATTCATCGTCTGCGCAATTGATAAGATCTTTGATTTCAAGCCAGTAATAGCAACTCTTTCTTCAGCTAAGAGAGCATGAAGCCGTTGATCAAGCGCATCTTTTATTGGTAAGTCTCTTTTCCTTAATACCGTTTTGAGTGTCTCTTGTATCAATTGAGTGATGATGCGTTTATTGGACTCGCCAGTATCTAGGGCATTGACAGCTAACTCAATTTGATGCTGTTCATATTTTGCAATACGCAGTAATTCATCGAGAATTTTATCTTTGTCAGGACCTGTCGCAAAGACGCTACCGGTATCTCGCATGAGCTCATATGTGGTGAGGCCAGTTGCCCAAGGACCCAAAGCGAAAGCGTTGATGTAGGTTAATTGTCGGCTACCAAACTGCAGTTTTGCGGCGAGCTGTAGGGATTTTTTGACGGTATCTAATTCTTTTTCTCCGCGCACCCAAGCTGTGGGCTTGCCGGTGGTCCCGGTTGACGTATCGGTTTTAGAGTGTGCTGGGTATTTACCATGCGTATGTAGATCTGAATCGAATGTTTGGGGCTTGATATAGTTATCTTTGCTGGTTGGCGGTATATGGCGTAGTGACGTTTCAGCGACCGGCTTGCCATTAAAGGTGACAACGTGGGTTCGATAAGCAGGCACATCTCGGTAGGCTTCATGGAAGCGTTTTTTTGCTAAAATTTCCCCTGTTTCAAGTAGATCATTTTCTGTTCTAACAAAGAGTAAACGTACAAATAAACGTTTTAAGCCACCAATGGTTTTTTGATAGAGCCAACTCATAAAAGAACCCCTGACATTATCTTGGATAGCGTTGCTCCAATGATTAATCAGTCGCTTATTATGTTGACCGGCATGTCGTAAACTGTTTTCCCCAGCATCGCTTTGCGCTTTTTTATCTTCTTCGCGTGAGGGTTGGTTTAAATCTGAAGTCCATAAGCTTGCATTTAATTTATTAATCAGTACTTGGTCTGAGTCTGAACTTTTGGCGCCATGGCCAATGTATTTGATTAGACTGTTGCGGTTAATATTTAATGTTTTATTTTTATGCGCCCCCTTTTCATCGATTAGGGTGGTATTGATGCGAATTGTTTTATAAAAAAGCGAGCTAAATTGTCCGTGTAAGGTCACGCCATTTTTACCTAATTCATCACGCGGATTGGTGACGCCTTGTTTGAATAATAGCCTTGAGCCATATTCTGCGTGGTTAAAAATAATCGTGGGTGAATTGATTGTATAGGTGGGCATTTATTTCATCCTAAAATTAAATTAGGACGGATTGTACAAAAAAAGTATTAACGTAATATTAACGGGGTTCCTTTATTAATTTTGAATAAAAAAAACCATCCATATTATTGTCGCCTGGCAAGATTTGCCAACCGTGGCCAGTACTGCGTCCCCAGGGGTGCTCATGTGCTAAAAATCGACAATCTTCTTGCGTGCCCAAAAAGCGTGATATTTGTTGTTCATTTTCTTCGGGCATGATGGAACAGGTTGCGTAAACGAAGATACCGCCTGGTGCAAGTAGGGGCCAAAGAGCATGTAGTAACGTTTGTTGTAATTGAGTCACTGTGTCGATGTCTATCGCTTTGCGTAAGAGTTTAATATCTGGATGGCGCCTTATCACCCCGGTTGCTGAACAAGGCGCATCGAGAAGAATGCGATCGAACAATACCCCATCCCACCAGGCTTGTGGTTGCGTTCCATCGCCTTTGATGAGCGTTGCCTGTAGATTTAAGCGATTCAAATTTTCTTGTACGCGACTGAGGCGTTTGCTGTCCACATCGAGTGCCACGCAGGCAGATAATCCAGGCTCTGTTTCAAGTATATGGCAGGTTTTTCCACCGGGGGCGGCGCAGGCATCGAGTAAACGTAAGTCAGGCTTTAATTCCAACAGTGAAACCGCTAACTGTGCAGCTCCATCTTGTACGGATACATCACCACTACTAAATCCAGGTAACTCATTCACATCGCAGGGTTTAACCAAGACGAGACCAAAGGGTGCGTGGTTGAGTTGATGAGCTTCGATATCAACTTGCTTTAATTGGTTCAAATAGTCGCTAGCCGTCGTACGATGTTGATTGACGCGTAAACTCATTGGCGGATGGGTATCATTGGCTTGTAATATCGTTTGCCAATCGTTGGGCCATGCTGCTTGCAAGCGCTTGGTTAGCCATTGAGGGTGACCAAGGCTAAAGGAAGGGTTGTTTTGTAGTTCAGCCAATAAGGTTTCTTGTTCGCGACAATAGGTGCGTAATATGGCATTAACCAAGCCCTTGGCCCAAGGTTTTTTGATCTGATCTACCAATGCAACGGTTTCTTTTACTACCGCGTAATCTGGGATACGTAAATAATGGAGTTGATAAAGCCCTATCAGCAAACTCGTCCATACATCGATTGCTTTGGGTCGCTTGGTTAATAAGCGGTCGGCTAATGCGCTTAAGCGAAAATAGTGGCGACATACGCCAAAACAAATCTCTTTCGTCAATGGTGATAATGGCACGGATGTTGCTAAGAGGTGTGAAAGCTGGATGTTATCTTGCAACAAGCTTGTTAGGATATTCAGCGCTTGTAATCGCTCGTTTTTTTTCATTGTAGCACTAGATTGATAGGTAATTGATCGCGGTTAGCATTTAGCCAATCAGCGACTGACATGGCTTTGGCTCCTGGAAACTGTAGGCGCTGGACTAACAAGGCATCAGTACTAGTGGCAACCAGCATGCCAGATCTATCTATTGAGAGTATGGTTCCAGGCTGTTCTGAATGCATTGTTGTTACTACCTTTGCTTGATGGATGCGTAGGGTTATGTTGTCTATTTGAGTATATGCGATAGGCCAAGGGTTAAATGCGCGTATTTGGCGGTCAATTTCAGTGGCGGGCTTATGCCAGTTGATTGCAGCGTTTTCTTTATTGATTTTCGGTGCATGTGTGGCAAGGTCGTTATTTTGTGCTTCAGCTTCTGTATGCCCTGATGAAAGGGCATCGAGGGTAGCGAGTAGGGGAGCCGTCGCTAATTGCGCCAAGCGATCGTGTAATTCTCCTGCTGTGTTATTGCCGATGGTGCAGGATACTCGTGTTAACATTGCTCCGGTATCCATACCAACATCCATTTGCATAATGGTGATGCCCGTTTCAACATCGCCATGTAATACCGCTTGTTGAATCGGTGATGCCCCGCGCCAGCGCGGTAGCAATGATCCATGAACATTGATGCATCCCAAGCGCGGCAGATCAAGAACAGTTCGTGGCAATATTAGGCCATAGGCAATGACAACCATCACGTCTGGTGCGAGTGCGGCAAGTTCGTTCACTGCTTCTTCTTGTTTAAAGTTAGTTGGCTGGTAGATTGGTATTTGATGCGTTTCGGCCCAATTTTTTACTGCAGAAGCTTGTAGTTTTCGCCCACGACCAGCAGGGCGGTCAGGTTGGGTGTAAATAGCTTGCAGCTGATGTTTTGATGCGGCTATAGCGTCAAGGCTGGGAAGCGCAAAAGCCGGGGTTCCAGCAAAGACAATATTTAAAGATTTCATGAGTTTCGCACTTGTTGCCGCTTGAATTTATCCACTTTTTTTCTGGCCATCGCACGTTTAATCGGTGATAACATATCGACGAATAATTTACCATCGAGGTGATCAATTTCATGTTGGAAACATTCGCCCATCAATCCTTCAGCACTCATTTCAAAAGGCTTACCAAAACGATCGAGGGCACGGATGGTCACTTTTTCGGCGCGCATTACCCTGTCGTAGGCACCGGGAACGGATAAACATCCTTCATGGTATTCAACCAAGCCTTCAGATTTAATAATTTCCGGGTTAACCAAGACCAATTGGTGCTTTTTATCACCAATGATGTCGACGACCGATAAACGTAGGCTAATTCCTATTTGCGGTGCAGCAAGGCCAACCCCATTAGCGTCATACATGGTGTCGAACATATCATTGATAAGCGTTTGTAACTCGTCATCAAACGTTTGTACAAGGGCAGTCTCTTGTCGTAAACGAGGATCTGGTAGGTAAATAATTTTACGAATGGCCATGTCTGGTCTGTTTCAATTAAATAAATGCATGCTATTATCGCTAATATCATGTGTTGCTGCAAGGTAACTGATGTATATAATTTAAACTTTTCGTTTGAATTAATTCACTATGAGTTTATTCGCACCTATCAGGATGGTTGAATGCGATACTTGCTGTTTTTATTCTGTTGGATTTTAGTCGTTACTAGTCATGCGGTTACGCTGCGGCCAGACGCGCCGGCACGCTATGTGGTGCAATCTGGGGATACATTGTGGGGGATTGCTAATCACTATTTGACGAATCCTTGGGAGTGGAAAGCTTTATGGCATGCTAATCCACAAATCAAAAATCCAAATCGTTTATATCCCGGTGCCGTGATCGTATTGCGCTATCAAGGACAGAATCCCTACTTGCAAGTGCTATCAAATGGTACGGTTAAGCTGTCACCGTATATACGACCTATAGAATCGGAAGAAGCGATTCCACCCATTCCGTTGAGTGATATTAAACCGTTTCTGAACGGGTCGCTAGTGATCGACAAAAATAGCTTGGCCCATGCACCCTTTGTCATAGCGTTCAGTACAGAACACATGTTGGGTGCCCAGGGAGACAATGCTTATGTTAAGGATTTGTGCCCAGCTGACTATAATTTACCATCTGGGGTAACCCTTTCTTATGCTATTTATCGGCCTTGCGGAACGTATAGAGAGCCAGGGACAAAGCGGTTTTTAGGATATAAAACAACATTAATTGCTTATGCCCAGCTGGTACGGGGCGGCGATCCTGCCACAATAGAAATTACGGATATCATGCAAGGGGTCAAGCTGCAGGATAGGGTGATGCCAAATAACCACCCGGATTTTGATTTGTTTTTTGAACCTAAAACACCCAGTGTAACTGTGGATGGCATGATTATTGATTTGCTAGGGGATTTTACGCAAGGCGCTGTTGGTCTTCTTGCTGTTATTGATCGAGGAAAGGACGCTGGATTACAACCGGGTGATGTATTAGCGGTGTATGGCAAACCGGGTTTGGCTCACAATAGTGCTTATCGCTTTGATAAAAAACCACCTTGTGAAGGCCAGTGTGTCACCATTCCTCCGGAGCGTATTGGTGAAATCATGATTTTTCGTACATTTACCCACACCAGTGCAGCGTTGGTTGTTCGATCGACACGTGCAATCACCCAGTTTGATGTTGTTACCAATCCATGAATAATAAGTCTTATTTTTTAGCTTTAAACCGTATCCATGCAGTTGGTCCACGAACCGTTATAAAATTATTGGCGCGGTGGCCGAACCTTGCAGAACTGTTTCAATTGTCAATGATACAAATGGAACAAGCCGGCTTGCCAATATCACTGGCTAATGCAATTGCAACGTTTGATTTTGCACAGGTTGACGCTGATTGGCAATGGCAGGAGACTAAAAATCATTTTTTACTGACTTGGGACGATCCGGAGTATCCACCTTTATTAAAGGAAATTCATGATCCACCGCCGGTACTTTATGCGATTGGTGATTTATCGAGTTTTGGTCGACCAACAGTTGCCATGGTGGGTAGTCGTAAACCATCGATCACTGGAAGTGAAACGGCTTGGCGGTTTGCCTTCGAATTGGCCGAAAAAAACATTACGATTGTTAGTGGATTAGCGCTGGGTATTGACGCACAAGCGCATAGTGGCTGTTTGGCCGCTGGTGGGCAAACGATAGCGGTCATGGGCACTGGAATTGATTATATCTATCCTCGTCGACATGTAAGTCTGGCTGCTAAAATATGCGAGAATGGCTTGTTGTTAAGTGAGCTTCCATTACAAAGTCCACCAATTGCTGGACATTTTCCACGCAGAAATCGTATAATAAGTGGTCTTTCATTATCCACATTGGTTGTTGAGGCGGCAATTCGTAGTGGTTCTTTGATAACAGCCCGGTTGGCATTGGAGCAAAATCGTGATGTTTTGGCAATTCCTGGATCGATATATAATCCAGAATCAAGGGGCTGCCATCATCTGTTGCAACAGGGTGCAAAATTAGTAGCGTCTAGCGATGATGTATTAGATGAATTGCGTATTGAGCACAATCGAGATGATTCTGAGTTAGTCGTAGCACTTGCCAGAGAGAATAAAAACCTAGTAAAGTGCATTGGTTTTGAAGTGACATCAGTTGATCAGATTATTGTACGTAGTGGGTTAACGGTTGATAAAGTGGTTTGTGATTTGGCAGAATTAGAGTTACAGGGCATTGTTAGAGCAGTGACAGGTGGATATACTCGTTGCCGGTGATTGAAAAAATGGCCGACAATGATAATGAGGTAGACCCTATGAAAGATAATTTGTTTGAAATGCTGTTAAGTTTATTTGAGAAGACGTTAACACAGTTAAAAGAAAAACATGCGTCAACGAGTAAAAATGACATTGATCGCGAAAAACAAACGGACAATCATGTTGGCACAGACCTGGCATTTATAAAATCTGCACATCGTGATTCTATAAGGGTTTTTACCCACCAAGAACAAACAAAATTAACGAAAGCAAGTTATCAATTTTTAATGCGTGTTTCATCTTGGGGTGTTGTGGCTGCAGACGTATTTGAATTGATTCTTAACCAGCTTCTTTTATCCGAGTCGCGTTTTGTTACTTTGCAGGAAACAAAATGGACTATCCGAAATACGCTTGCTGACAGCTTGGATGCCGAGCAACTGGCCTTTCTTGATCTTGTGTTGTATCACAAAGAAGACGAATTGTCGTTGCATTGAAAATCACTATTTAGAAAAGGTTACACCCATGAGCAAGTACCTTGTTGTCGTAGAATCACCTGCGAAGGCTAAGACCATTCAAAAATATTTAGGTGATGACTATGATGTACTTGCCTCTTATGGTCATGTTCGTGATTTGCCGCCGCGAAAAGGCTCGGTAGATCCAGACCGACAGTTTGCAATGACTTACAGTCCTCTAGAAAAAAATGCCCGCCATATAGAAATGATCGCAAAAGCGGTCAAAAAAGTTGATGCGCTATTACTTGCTACTGACCCGGATCGTGAAGGGGAAGCTATTTCATGGCATGTTTACGAGTTGTTAAAAGATAGAAACCTTCTCAAAGGTAAAGAAGTTAAACGTATTTTCTTCAATGAAATTACAAAATCAGCCGTTCAAGAGGCTATTAATAATCCACGCGAAATTTCGATGGATTTAGTGAATGCGCAGCAAGCTAGACGTGCATTGGATTATTTAGTGGGCTTTAACCTATCTCCGTTACTGTGGAAAAAAATTAGGCGTGGTTTGTCCGCTGGCCGGGTGCAGAGTCCTGCTTTGCGCCTTATTGTTGAGCGTGAGGAAGAAATAGAAAAATTTGTGCCACAGGAATATTGGCGATTACTTGCTGCCTGTCAATCAGATGCTGCACCGTTCGAAGCCAGGCTTACACATTACCAAAATGAAAAATTACTACAATTTACAGTTCATGAAGGGACGCAGGCACACCAGATAAAAGATGATCTGTTAAAACAAGCGAATGGTTCCCTGCAGATTGAAAAAATTGATAAAAAGCAACGCAAGCGTAACCCTTCACCACCTTTCATTACCTCAACGTTACAACAAGAGGCAGCACGGAAATTAGGTTTTACTGCACGTAAGACCATGATGGTTGCGCAACAATTGTATGAAGGGATCGATATCGGCTCAGGTACCATGGGTTTGATATCTTATATGCGTACCGATTCAGTACATTTGGCTTCGGAAGCCGTTGATGAAATTAGGGATTATATTTGTGAGCGTTATGGTGCGGAGAACTGTGCTTCAAAGCCACGAGTATTCAAAACAAAATCTAAAAATGCGCAAGAAGCGCATGAAGCCATCCGTCCGACCTCTATCAAACGCAATCCTGACATGGTGCAGCGATCGCTTACGCCAGATCAAAGCAAACTTTATAGTTTGATTTGGAAACGAACCCTTGCTTGCCAAATGGCTGAGGCACTGGTTGATACCGTCGCTGTTGATCTCAGTTGTGGGCCCGGTAACATGTTTCGGGCGAATGGCTCAACCATTACATTTCCAGGTTTCCTCACGGTGTATGAAGAAGGCCGAGATGATTCAAAAGAAGAAGATCAAAACTCAGTGATACTACCCGCGCTAAATGTTGGCGATAAGGTGATCTTGCATGATATTAATGCGAATCAACATTTTACTGAACCTCCTCCTCGTTATTCTGAGGCGTCGTTGGTTAAGGCATTAGAAGAGTTTGATATCGGTCGTCCATCTACCTATGCGTCTATTATTCATACTTTACAACAACGCGAATATGTTGTTGTTGATAAAAAACGATTTTACCCTACTGATGTTGGTCGCATTGTTAGCCATTTTTTGACAGATTACTTCACCCGTTATGTTGATTATAAATTTACGGCAGAACTTGAAGATACCTTAGATGCTGTTGCCCGTGGTGAGAGTGAATGGATCCCAGTATTGGAAGCCTTTTGGCAACCATTTATACAGCAAATTCATAAGATCGATGAAGAAGTTCAACGCAAGGATGTGACCACCGAGGCATTGGATGAAGTTTGTCCTAAGTGTGGAAAACCGTTAGCCATACGCTTGGGTAAGCGAGGTCGATTTATAGGATGTACGGCATACCCTGAATGCGATTATACGCAAGATTTAAATACCCCTTCAGGCGTGAAAGCGGAGCCTGAGGTGGTTGAAGGCAGAGCATGTCCCGAGTGTAAAGGCGCATTGCATATAAAAACAGGCCGTTACGGGCGTTTTGTTGGTTGCAGCAATTATCCTGATTGTAAGTTTATTGAGCCACTAGAAAAACCTGCAGATACAGGGGTCGAATGCCCAAAATGTAATGCTACGAACATTCTCAAACGCAAATCGCGTAAGGGAAAAATTTTCTATTCCTGTGGCAGTTATCCTAAATGTGATTACGCCCTATGGAACGAGCCCATCAATAACCCCTGTCCAAAATGCGCATGGCCTATTCTCACAGTAAAAGAAACCAAGCGTGCGGGCCGGCAAATAATTTGCCCGAAAGAGGGATGTGATTATTCGGTTAATGAGTGATCAGCTATTGACATGATGATAGGTGGAGTATAAGAATATACTTTCCGCACATTGGTTTTAGGATTTTAAAACGCATGTTCGGAAAGTGTAGTAAGGTAGGCTTATAAATGTTAAGGAGTGGTGATAATGTCAGAGAAAGTCCGTGGTACGGTTAAATGGTTTAATGAAGGCAAAGGGTTTGGTTTCATTGAAAGCAATGGTAAAGATTATTTTGTCCATTTTAGTGCGATTGAAGGCAGTGGCTTTAAAACACTAAAAGAAGGTTCTGCGGTTTTATTTAAGGCAGGTCAAGGGCAAAAAGGACCACAAGCTGAAGAAGTCGAGATTGTCTAGAGAATAGAGTAGTACGTAGCTAAGGGCCGTTGGGTATTTGGTGACAAGTAATCTGTATCGGCCGTAGAGCACTTACGACGACCCTCACCAATACCAGCCTACTGTACTGTCTGTCATGATGATAGTAGGTCTGCATACATGCATAATATTCATGCGTAACGGTTGCCATAAATCGTTTTTTTGTCTTATATGTTCCAATCAACAAATGAATTCGGTCAGGTGGGATCAGTAGGAGCCTAAAGTTGTAGGCCAAGATGCCGACTCCGTGTATACATAACCATTAAAGTGATTAGGCATATGCGTATACAACAACCCTTTCATGTAAAATCTGCCGTATTAAAGGATCATGTTAACAAATATGCTTTTGTTGGCTTGGCAATTTCTATAAGCTCTATTATTCTTGCTACGCTTTTCGCTTCTTATCAAAAGACAGACTTTATTAATATCGTGGGTATTATTGCTTCTCAAAAGACAAATCCAGCATTATGGGTTCTTGATTTGACGCCATTAATTTTTACCTATTGGGGACAACTATTTTGTTATGAGTTGGCGAGTAAGATGGAGACATTACTTGAGGATAAGACAAGGGAGTTATTGAATAAGAGTAGTGATTTGGAGTCAAAACTTCATTATGAAACATTTCATGATCATTTGACTAATTTACCCAACCAACGGTTGTTATCACAAAGAATAACTCAAGGCATTCAACAAGTGAGCAAAGGTGAGGAGCTTGCAGTTATCATTTTACATATTAACTCTTTCAAAGGAATTAACGCTAAATATGGTAGCTTTAATGCAAACAGCCTATTAATTCAATTTGCAGAAAAGTTGAAAACCATCCTGTTGGCGCCTTTTCTGTTACAGGCATACATGGGCATGAACATGGTTGCTCGATTACAAGGCGCTGAATTCGCTTTTTTAATTCCGAGATTAAGGAAAGATCATCATTTTGATGATTTGTTAACTAAATTATTGGTGTCAACATCTGCTAATTTTATGGTCGATGGCAATAGTGTCAATATAACCACCACCGCTGGCATTGCTTTATATCCCCAACATGGTAGTGATGATATGACCTTACTGCGTCATGCCAGTTCGAGCTTGTTTTATGCTGAGAAAGAAGGGCTTTCTCATGCAACATATGAAGAAAAAATGGACGTCAAAGAGGATGCTGCCCCTGTGGCATTAAAGGAGTTGGATGATGCGATTGATAATGAATCGATAAGTATATTGTATTTGCCTGATTTAGATCTTAAAACAGAAAAAATTGTTGGCGCAGAGGCCGTTATCCGATTTGATAATGCTGAAAATGAAGACTGGACTGCCGATAAATTATTTTCATTAATAGAAGGGACGGAGTACGTTAAAAAACTGACTGACGTTGTATTAAAAAATGCTATAAAACAACTCGCGTTATGGCATAAGGCCTCTCTTAAAATTACCATGACGGTTAGCATATTTGATGCAACAGATGTGGACCTTCCATCAATGGTCAATGGTCTTTTGAAAGAAAATGATGTTTCCCCTGAATATTTAAAACTTGAGCTAACAGAAAAAGCTTGTTTAAGTGACCAAACTCGAACCATAACCGTATTAAAGCAATTAGCTGATTTGGGTGTAAAACTTGTGATTAGTGATTTTTGTAGTGGATATACGTCTTTTATTTACCTTACAAATTTTCCCATTAGTGAAGTAAAGTTAGATAAGTCATTTATCATTAACATGATGAATGATGAGAAGAAAATGAATATAGTGCGTACGGTTCAAACGATGGCCGAAACCATGAATTTGGTTGTATTCGCTGATGGTATAGCCGATAAAAACACCCTGAAGGCACTGCAAAAAATGGGCTATAAATATGGACAAGCTCCGTATTGCTACCATGCGGCCAGTGCTGATGAGTTTTCGGAATTGTTGGTGGTGTGATCCCTCTAGTGAGATTAACCTGGACTTAATGAGTCAGTATTCTCTGAGCTTACTTCGTTATCGTTTGCTCTCATACGACTGATAGTTTCTCTGAATTCACTGTGCAATTGAGCCTGTGGCCTGCTTTCTGTTGACACTGGAGTGGCTTTTTGTAGGGCGATACATTCCGTTAGTAATGGATCTGCTTCTAGGCACATCTTCAAGGCTTGTGCTGAGCGACCATCAGGGTATTTATTAATTTGCTGTTGAATTAATTCCAGTTTTTGTTGAGGTGACATTTTATCAGTAAGGGTCAAAGAGAAATTTGATGTTAAAAATGAAAGTGGATTTTTGTTTCGGATCGTTTGATAATTCAATACAAAATGCTTCACTAAAGCATCAATTTTATCGGTATCACTCATCATCCAATTTAAGCCATCGATTGGGTCTTGTCTTTCTAATAGTGCTTGTTTAACCTCAGCGCCTGATATAACGGCATTTTCAATGCATTGCACCCGTGCATCTCGTTCTGCTTCGATGCGCTTAAAATTTGTTAGTGCCTCTAATTCCTCTGGTGTTTTTGTCTCTTTAGCCTCTATCGTTAATATATATTGCTCTACTCGCGAGAGAGTATCCGTTTCAAAAAAGGGAACATTAGCTTTATTTGTTGTCAATGCGACAAGCATTCTCTGAATTGCCAAAGGAGCATTGGGTGTGTCGATTAAATGATAAGCCTTCCCACTCAGTATCTTTATTTCATTTGCCACCTTTGCTTGCAATGTATCATGATTTTTTTCTGTATCAAGCTTCACAACCTGAAAAATGTCGCGATACAACTTAAGTAGATGTGGTATAAATTTCAAATAAAATGTCCAGCTAAATTGACTCTCTGCCACTTGACCATCTATAGGGGTATTCCTAAATAAATTGAACTCCACGTTATTTCTAGTGGTCATGCGTGCCACAAGTGTATTAAGCAACGCATTATAGCTTGATTCTGGGGAGGTACTTTTCTTTTCCTGCAGCAATACTTTTGCTTTAACATCACCTTGATCCGCACGCGCAACCACTGTTACTGCTGCGTAGACTGCCTGTGGATTTGATAAAAAGGCATTGGATGCAACGGTTTCGCCTTCTTTTAGACTTGGCGCTGTAAACATCGCTTGTTTGTCAAGCGGAGCTCCGGCATGTAACAGTTTCATGCTGGTTGTTGAACAGTTTTCACGACCCAAATGAAACTCATTCGCAGATGAGGCGATTGCACTGGCTTGTTCTAACATTTTTTCAACATTGAATCCGCTAAGAGAAACATCATTTGATGAGCCGCGTTTTATTCTTTGCTCAGCAAATTCCTCGGCTGAGATATGAGACCCTAGTTTGAGCCTCAGCAGCTGTGATAATTTATCCTCTTTGCTCTTCAACAGGCTTTTCTTACCTTCGTCTAGCTCAACTTCAATGCGAGCTAGATCGGCCGAACTTTTTACTTGTCTGGAAACAGCGTCTCCCTTTTTGTCATGGAAAGAAAACATAAAGGGTTCTTTATCAGGTGACTTCTTTTTATCTTGTTCAAGCTGCTTTATTTCACGTTCTATTTTATTTTTTAATTGAATCATCTCATCAAACGTTGTAATGGTATGAATCGTTGTACCCATTTCCGTTTCATCGCTTATCTCGAAGAGTAATGGGCTGATTGCAGCTTTTGCCGCTTTGGCTTTCCCCTTTCCTCCCTTCCCCTTTTTGGCTGGAGTGGTGCTCTCAAGATCCTCTAGAATCAGACGGTCAAGAGTCGCCCAATTTTCTTTTTTTCTATTCAGTCTATCCAGAGATGGTTTATATTTTAGAAATGCTTGTGAAAAATCAGCAAATTTTTCACTGTCTTCCTGGTTTGTAGTAATTTTTTTATCAATTTTAGCTATCGCGCTTTCATAAAAATTTACCCGGACTGCTTTTTTGGATTGGGATACATTCGTTAATTCCATTGATTTTACAGATAGCTGACTATTTTTTTCTTCAAGTTGCGTACGAATGTTTAATTGATATTCATTTAAAAACGCAGGGTTTGTTTTTAAAACGTCTTCGTGGCTAATCATCCCTGTATGAATAATACCATTTATAAAATCATTGTTTTTTTTGTCGTCTGCAAATGTATCGCTAAATTTACTGAAGATCTCTATTTCAGAATCTGTTAACTTATAGTGGCTACCACCCTCTTTGACTTTTTCTAAAACAGAAAAAACAATTTCCAGATAATCTAATGTGGATTTGAGTTCATAAACACCTGTTTCCAATTCATCAATTTGACTCTGGAGTAAATTTATTTCTGCTCTGTTTTCTTGAATGAGTACGGCTGCTTCATTAATAGCCGTTAGAAGCGAGGATTTCTCATGCTCTTTTTTCGAAATCAATCGTAAAATATCCTTTTGTAATAGGCTTGATTGTTCGGGTGAAATTTTATGGTTCAGTAATACTTGTGCAATGACCTGTTGTTGCGATAATTGTGTGCGAAATCGTTTTAAAAGTATTAAAAAATTTGAGCTCTCTTTAATTGGTTGTGAGCCATCCATTGTTTCTGAATGATAGGCTTTATCTGGAGAAAAATAGTTAGTATTCAATACACCAAGAGAGCTAATCTCTTCCTCTAAATTACATTGTTTTACTTTTAAATCAAGATAATGCCTGCGAGCTAGATCTGGCTCTATTGTTGAAGCATCAATGATTGCGGCAGGGGATAATCCCATTTTACGATAGCCTGAGGCATCAGATTTAAAAATACTCGGCGTTTCTGAATTAACGGCACTACTAATTAATGGAATTTGCCTTTCTTTGGTATATTTCTGATACAAATAACGTGACTTTAACTCCAGGGGCATTTCACGTAGTGTATCCAAATCATTTTTATGCTCATCACCACTCAGCTCTGTTTCAATGTCAGATTCTAATGTCATTAAACCCTCTGGCCAGTAGCTCCAATAGATCTCATAAACTGACTCGTTCCCATACTGCTTAATTTTATGTGGAATTTTGACACTTCCATCTTCATTCATGCAATGTTTTTTGATAAGTTCCAATCCTCTGTCATCAGCTTTTAGGCGCATGGTTACTGAAGCATGACCAACCCCACCGCCTTGCATTTGTTGCTGTAAAATATTCCGAAGACCATTCCCAATCTCGTGTTTTGTACCCCATGTTTTAACAGTAACAGTATCAGTAATATTGGGTAGATGAAGCGTTTTCAATAGCCGTTGATAACCGCTCTCATTCAATAATCCTTGCTCATAGTGTTTCAACACCAGCGGATCACAATTGTCATAAATTCGGCTGAGCATTGTGCTTTTGACTGTGGCGTTAAACGGTAAAGCTTCGATGCTCATTTTCAAAGCGGACAATGCCTTAAGATAAAACTCAGTATCCTCTCTAGTTGATGCCGCGTTAAGCTTGCCGACATAGTTTTCAATGCCATCAGCACCTCCAAATAAATCATCGAAGATACCCGCGTAACCATCAACAATGTTCATCATCGCTTGCATACTATTTTCTGCAGGAAGGTCTGCGCATTGTTCTTTTAAAGCACGTAATTTATGGGTAATTTGCTCTTGAAGTTCTGATATTTTCATCATGTACTGGCTATTTTATGTGGATTTGATTTTATTATAACAAACTAATGATGTTAATTTAATCAATTTGATTGAATGCGTTGTTTCTTTGCGTAAAATTTACAATACATCTCCTTACGCCGATAAAAAATTGTCGTCAATTACGTATAAAATTATCGCCAGAATTTTTCTAGATTTGATGTATAATGCGTTCAAAATTTACAATTAATGTGGGCTGTAATAATGAATTTCCGACGAATGTTAAAATCTAAAATCCATCGGGCATGTGTAACACACGCGGATTTGGAATACGAAGGAAGTATTACTATCTCTCCTGAATTGCTGCAAATTGCGAATATATTACCTTACGAAGCCGTTAATGTTTGGAATGTGACGGCAGGAACGCGCTTTGAAACGTACGCTATTGAGGGTGCACCAGGCTCTAATAATATTTGTGTGAATGGAGCCGCGGCACATTTGGTTACCCCGGGTGATATTGTCATCATAGCCTCTTTTGTTCAGTTGAGTGAAGAGCGTTGTCATGAACACATCCCGATGGTTGTGTTTGTTGACGGGCATAATCGTATCAAGGAGCTTCGCCCGGAAGTTGTTTCAATTCCATAGTTTCCTTTGTCGTTACAAATAGCTCACAGTTGTAGTAGTAGCATCCATTGACGGACTATCCCCCCAGATATTCATCTTATTGGGTGATGATGGAACAATGACTTGTCGATAAGCTATATCGTCAGGATCATTAAAGCTGCAGGCTGTTAGCAACAGTGTAGAAAATAAAGCCACCCATTTCATGTTTAACCTCAGTGCAAATATTTAAATCCTATTTTTAGGTATAGCTTGTCTTTTGTAAAGCCATATTGTTATACCGACTACCAGAAGATCTTGGGCAGGAAAAGCGATAGCAAAAAACCAAGATCTTCAGGTAGTATGTATATATACTGAAACGTCAAAATTACTGGTGAGATAATGTTAGATAGAGCCAGCGTGATTGATGAACAATTTATTAAGCGGGTTAATCGAGCTAATTTCCCACAAGCTAAAAGCAACACCACACTAGCCGTAGCGAAATTAGAAAAAAATACGGCTATTGAACTATTTGATTCACAAATTAAATCACGTCTGTTGGATATTGCTGCCCGTCAATTAAAAGAAAAAGGCCTGTCTTTCTATACGATTGGTAGCAGTGGTCATGAGGGTAATGCGGTATTTGGCCATGTTTTTAGGCATACGGACATGGCATTTTTGCATTATCGTAGTGGGGCTTTTTATATCCAGCGTGCAAAGCAGGTGACTGGATGTGATGGCGTGCGTGATATCCTATTATCGCTGGTGGCCGCAGCAGCTGATCCTATAGCAGGTGGTCGTCATAAAGTGTTTGGCAGCGTGCCCCTGACGATTCCACCACAAACCTCAACCATTGCATCACATTTACCCAAAGCATTGGGTGCGGCTGTTTCAATTACACGAGCGAAAGAATTAAAGCTTAGCAACGCCCTTTCGCCGGACTCCGTTATTCTCTGTTCGTTTGGTGATGCGTCAACAAATCATGCTGCGGCACAAACAACATTTAATGCCAGTTCATGGGTTGCTGAGCAGAAATATCCCTTACCCTTGGTTTTTATCTGCGAGGATAATGGGATTGGTATTTCCGTGCCTACTCCTGCGAGTTGGGTCGAAGCATCAATCAAAGCCCGCCCTGGCTTTAATTATCTTGCTTGCGATGGTTTAAATATTGCTGATTGTTATGCGAAAGCCATTGAGGCAGAATGGCTCGCACGCGTTAAGAAACAAGTTGTTTTTTTACATATGCGTTGTGTGCGTTTGATGGGACACGCAGGATCTGATATTGAATCGCAATATCGTAGTCAGGTGGACATCGAACGGACTGAATCGGACGACCCACTACTCCATACCGCAGCTCTACTCTATCGAGCTGGATGGATGACCTTGCCGGAAATAGTCGAGTTATACGAAGACAATCGCTCTTTAATTAAAGCGAAAGCCATTGAAGCGTTAAATTGCCCGCCATTAAGTAGCGCAGATGCGGTGATGTCATCGTTGCTTCCTCAACGCCGTGAGGTTGGTATTTACCCCTTACCCAATGAAGCGCTGCGTGTCCATGTCTTCGGAGACAGTTACCATCAATTACAAATGAAGCGTAATTTGTGTCAGCACATTAACTTTGCCTTGGCTGATTTGTTGATGCAGTACCCTAATATGTTGGTTTTTGGCGAAGATGTAGGAAAAAAAGGGGGGGTATATCGCGTCACGGCTGATTTACAAGCCCGTTTTGGCCAACGTCGTGTGTTTAATACTATTCTCGATGAAACGACCATTCTGGGGACTGCTATTGGTATGGCCCACAATGGGTTTTTGCCCGTACCGGAAATTCAATTTTTGGCCTATTTGCATAATGCCGAAGATCAATTGCGTGGGGAAGCGTCAACGCTCTCTTTCTTTTCCAATGGACAATATCAAAACCCCATGGTTTTGCGCATTGCCGGACTAGCATACCAAAAAGGATTTGGCGGACATTTTCATAATGATAATTCGATAGCGGTGTTACGCGATTTACCGGGTGTGGTGGTGGCATGCCCATCGAATGGACCTGATGCTGCTAAGCTATTAAGGACATGCGTGCATATGGCACAGTATGAAGGGCGCGTCGTGGTTTTCTTGGAGCCTATTGCGTTGTATATGACTAAAGATTTGCACCAACCCGGTGACAATGGGTGGTTGTTTAATTACCCACCATTGGCCGAGACAATTGCGTTTGGAGAGGTCAGTGCTTACGGTGAGGGCGATACGGTCATTCTCACTTATGCGAATGGCTATTATTTATCACGGCAAGCGGCAAAAATACTTAGCGAACAACATGCAATTGAGGTGAAAATAGTTGATTTGCATTGGCTTCACCCTCTGCCACAAGATGCTATATTGCGCGAGATAAGTGGTGCTAAGTATATACTAATCGTAGATGAAGGCCGCCGGAGTGGTTCAGTGAGTGAGGGGTTGATGACACTGTTAATGGAGCATGCCCCGTCTCGGTTGAAAATTAAACGGATAACGGGGGAGGATTGCTTTATTCCCTTGGGCAATGCTTGGCAACATGTATTACCAAGCCGCGAGAAAATTGTTTTGGCGGTCAAAACGCTATTGGAGAGTAAGGAGAAGGAATGTGGACGATTTATTGTTGATTGATGAGCAATTGCATGATGATGAACGGATGATTCGTGACAGTGTTGCTCGTTTTGTTAAGCACGATGTTCTTCCGCTGATGGCAGACGCGTTTGAGCACGGTACGTTTCCTCCTGAGTTGATAAAAAAATCTGCAGATCTGGGTTTGTTAGGATTAACCCTACCCGCACAATATGGAGGTGCTGAAGCGTCTTATGTTGCGTATGGTTTGGTTTGTCAGGAATTAGAGCGTGGTGATAGTGGTTTGCGCAGCTTTGTTTCTGTGCAAAGCTCATTATGCATGTACCCCATTTTTCACTATGGGAGCGAAGCTCAAAGAAAATGTTTTTTGCCGAAAATGGCGAAAGGTAGCGTGATTGGTTGTTTTGGTTTGACGGAACCTGATTCTGGTTCGGATCCAGGCAATATGCACACCTTCGCCAAAAAGGTCGATGGTGGTTGGTTATTGAATGGTGCGAAAATGTGGATCACCAATGCCACGATTGCTGATATTGCTATTGTATGGGCAAAAACAGATGCGGGCATTAGGGCATTCATTGTTGAAAAAGAATTCAAAGGGTTTACTCGCCGCGAGATCAAGTTAAAAATGTCTTTACGAGCATCGATAACTGGTGAACTTGTATTTGAAGATGTGTTTGTACCGGAAGCTAATATACTCCCAGGAAGCGAGAAAGGATTAGGCGCTGCATTGAGCTGCCTCAGCCAGGCACGGTATGGTATTTCCTGGGGAGCAATGGGTGCTGCTCAGGCATGTTTTGATATTACTAGGGATTATTTATTGGAACGTAAACAATTTGATAAGCCCTTAGCTAGCTTTCAATTGATACAAAAAGATTTAGCTGAAATGTATACTGAAATTGTTAAAGCTCAATGGTTAAACCTGCAGGTTGGTCGCCTCAAAGATGCACAACGTGAAACACCTGTCATGATTTCTTTAGTAAAAGGCAATGCGTGCCGAGAGGCATTAAAAATTGCACGTACGTGTAGAAATTTACTGGGGGCTAACGGTGTAAGTCTTGAATATCACGTGATTCGTCATATGCTGAATTTAGAATCCGTATTTACTTATGAAGGCACAGACAATGTACACACACTGGTTCTCGGACGCCACATCACTGGTATTAATGCGTTTGGGTAATTTAAAATTAAACACAGAAGGTGCAACCGGGACATAGGTATGGATTGTTCACGTAGACTCCCTACGAAGCCCAATAAAGAGCTATACTCTACATATAAGGTTGAAGGTTGTTCCGGGGGTTATCATGGTAAAGCTAGAAAAAGATCCTGATACTCGATGATCAAGTTTTTAAATTTGCAAAATCTGTCTCATTCTGATCTATCCCGCTTTTCTGTACTTCAATGAAGGTGTCGACTCAAGTCGCCCCAAAATCCGATGGTTGAGATGTTTTTTCGAGGAGACAAGAGGAACCACGT
>CAMBDN010000002.1 GCA_945865355.1 Legionella genomosp. 1 | reverse complement strand
TAAAACCCATCATGTGAGTGATGGGTTTTTTTTTGGTCGATTTTTAATAGAATTTGTTATCTGATTATTGTAGGATGAGCAACAAGGGAAATGAATCATAAAAAAGTGGAGAAAAGAATGCTCAATCTTAAAAAATCAGTGGTAGCCGTTCTTGCTTTCGGTAGCAGTGCTGTATTTGCTGGGACGATGGGCCCCATTTGCGCGCCTGGTAATGTAACGGTTCCTTGCGCAAGTACTGCTTGGGATTTCGGTGTTCAAGCATTATACCTGCAACCTACCTATTCTGGTTTAGGTTATATTGGCTCAAATTCTGTTACCAATGCAACCACCGGGGCAGTTGCTGAATCTTACATTAAATCTTCTCAAAACTGGGGTTGGGGCTTTAAGCTGGAAGGTTCTTACCACTTCAACACAGGTAATGATTTGAACCTGAACTGGTACTATTTAGACAACACACACGACAAGAACTATACTTTTGGCACTGGCACAACTAGCACAGTTATTGGTGGTTTAACGCCTCGTATAACAGGTACAACCACTGCTAGTGGTAGCGCTCAAGTACAATGGGATGCCGTTAACCTAGAGTTCGGTCAGCATGCTCATTTTGGCGAGTTCAAAAACATTCGTTTCCATGGCGGCGTACAGTATGCTTATATCAAGAACAAGTTGAGCGCAACCTTCACCAATGTTAACTTGACAGCTGTAACTACAGCAAGTGTTAGCAATGATCTTAGCTTTAGCGGCTTTGGTCCTCGCATAGGTGCTGATTATTGGTACAACTGGGGTAATGGCTTCGCAATGTATGCGAAAGGGGCTACAACATTGCTCGTCGGCTCACAGAAATTCACGGATACCTATTCAGCAGCACAACTACCATTTACCGTTGGTACAGCTAGTACTACAGGTTCTACCACAGCTATCGTACCTCAGCTTGAGGGTAAATTAGGTGCTACATACACTTATGCAATGGCTCAAGGCGATTTGTCGCTTGATTTAGGTTGGATGTGGGTTAACTACTTCAATGCGTTGAGCGAGAGTGGTACATTCCCAAATATTATTGTAGGTTCATCAGTTGGTGTTACAACACAATCTAACTTCGCTGTTCAAGGACCTTTCGTTGGTCTGAAGTGGGTTGGCAACATCGCTTAGTACTGCGCGTGGTTTCAAACCAAACCCCCATGACGAAAGTGATGGGGGTTTTTTTTAACAGATCTCTGTTGATAAATTTAGGTATGGTTGATGCGTGTTTGTTGAAATTCGGATGGCTACATCGAGCTTCTATAGATGAGTTGTCAACAGAACTTACTTTTAAATGATCATTAAAATCCTCTCTTGGAAACGTTCTTGGCTAGTATTAAATTGCAACTGAGTGCCATTCGGTCATCACCCAAAAGGTATAAACTGTTTATTGACGTGGACGTCTAGTCAGGTGAATAAGTGCGCGTTATAATGCCCACGAAGTAAAAAAGATAGACAGGAGCGCCATTATTTATGAAACGTATAGCTTTATTTTTGGTCATGACATTCGGTTCTTGCACGCTCATCGCCGCAGGTGATAATGGTGATGATTTGCAGCAAGAGGTGCAACGCTTGCAGCAGCAAACATTAGAACTACAAAAACAATTGAATCGATTGCAAAAGCAACTCGTAAAGCAAACGACGGCCAAAAAAATAGAAAAGAAGCCGTCTACAAAACCTGCAGCACCGACTCCTGTTATTAAACCGGCTAAGGGGCCTGTAAATGACTTTCATAATAGCCCGCTCACGGTCCATCTCCCTGACAATGATCCAGAGTCACTTGAGTTTTATCCCACGGCATTAGTTGCTGATCAGCATGTGGTAACCTATATTGCAGGAACGCCTGTGGTGACTTCTCCTTACTTAGGGAGTCGGCCTGCGTTTGATGGCTCGGACTATATTGTTAACATTTCGAGTATTAACCGTGATATCCGTCTTATGCAACAGCGTCGGCGGCTGTATAGAGCCTTTACCGAAATCGGTTACACAGCGCCTTCAATGCCAATACTGGCAATCAGTGGTAAAGTTGAGCCCGTGGCCGTTATTGGTGATCCTTTCGGTCACGCGTCGTCGGATTTGACATTGGGCTCCGGTGAGCTGGATTTGGCGGCAGTGCTGAACAACAGCGTGGAAGGTTATTTATCGCTGGCTTATGATGCGTCGCCTCCGGATGTGGGTGGGCAACGTCTGTCAAATTCCTCGGTTGATTTGAACATGGGGTTTGTCAATATTGGCAACTTGGATAAGACCCCGTTCTATTTTACCGGCGGACAATTGTTTGTTCCCTTTGGGCGCTTTTCGTCGTCGATGGTGAGTGCTCCATTAACGATGATTCTTGCACGCACCAAAGCCAGGCCATTTATTCTTGGATATAAATCACAGCATGATTCAGGACCCTTTGCAGCGATCTATGGATTTAGAAGCGATACCACGCTCGGTAGTTCAGGTGTCGGTGGCGCAAATCTGGGCTACATTTTTAATACGGATAAGACATCCACTGAAATTGGCGCGAGCTACATCAGTACCCTGGATGACTCAGGCGGTATGCAGTTTAATGGCTCGCCTACGGGTGGTAAGTTTGCAGGATTCTCCTCCGTTACCAATGGTAGTGAAGCCGTGCGTAAGACGCCTGCGGTTGGGATCCATGCGAATATGAGTATCGATCGTTTTACGTTCACTGCTGAATGGATCGGTGCTACACAACCCTTTAGGACGCAGGATTTAAGTTATAATGGCCAGGGGGCTCAACCACAGGCGGCTCAGTTAGAGGCGGGAGTGACATTTAAAACATTTGATAAGCCATCGTCCGTAGCGCTTGGTTATCAGTGGTCTAAAGAAGCCTTGGCCTTGAATCTCCCTGCTCAGCGTATTGCTGGTGTGTACAGTATATCAATATGGAAAGACACTGTTGAAAGCTTAGAATATCGACATGATATCAAGTACCCCGTCAATCAATATGCAAACGGTGCTTCGGCTCCAGGTCTACCTAGTAATTTAAATATCGTAAGCCAGGGCGGAACATCTGATACTCTGTTGGCACAAATAGGCGTTTATTTCTAAACGCCTTATCAATGTAGCCCGTATTTCGCTTTGCTGCATGCGGGCTAGTGTATGGTTCGCTGGGTCATTCCAAGCCGTATTCAATCGTGGGTATTTGCTTTATCGCTTTATAGTCGGTACTGATTGATCGTTCAATAAATAGACTTAACCTGAGTTGTTGACGATGGTTGTCAATAAATGATAGTTTCTTTAACGTTGCGAATATTTTCTGGAAGAATAACTTTGGATGGGGTAGTCGATGTCAATTAAATCGGACAAATGGATAGAAAAAATGGCGCTGGAACACGGAATGATTTCTCCGTTTCAAAGTGGGCAAGTACGTGAAAATGCAGGTGGGCGTATCATTTCCTATGGCGTATCTAGCTACGGTTATGATGTACGTTGTTCGAATGAGTTTAAAATTTTCACCAATATTAATTCAGCCATTGTTGATCCAAAAGCATTCGATGCCAATAGCTTTGTCGATGTACAGGCCGACGTTTGTATTATTCCTCCGAATTCGTTTGCGTTAGCGCGAACGGTCGAATATTTTCGTATCCCACGCAATGTGTTGACCATTTGCCTTGGCAAATCAACGTATGCGCGTTGTGGAATTATTGTAAATGTCACACCATTGGAGCCTGAATGGGAAGGACATGTGACCTTAGAGTTTTCCAATACCACGCCATTACCTGCAAAAATTTATGCCAACGAAGGTGTGGCGCAGGTGTTGTTTTTGGAGGGTGACGAGGTCTGTGCCGTTTCCTATCGAGACCGTGAAGGGAAATACCAAGGGCAAACAGGGGTTACTTTACCGCGTACTTAAAAAATAACTTTTTTCTTACCCCATGTGCCCGGTTTGTTTTGTTACCTAGGTCCCCGGTTTGGATCTGGTTAACGGGCAGAGGGCTAGGGTGAGGGTACAAAATATAGATATTCAACAACGCCGCTGTGTTGAAACCCCCAAATCATCTGAGCCCGCAATACGCTTCCCGACTTGCGGGCTCAGTGTCTAGCAAATATTAGTCGTCATCTTTTATTGGCTTGCTCTCTCTAGCAGCATCAACGCGCTCACGTAACTCCTTCCCAGGTTTGAAGTGTGGACTATATTTTGCTTCTGTCACTACCTTCGCCCCAGTTTTAGGGTTATGTGCATTACGCGGTGGTCTGTAATGCAGGGAAAAACTTCCGAAACCGCGAATTTCAATACGTTTGCCGTTAATGAGCGCCTCGCTCATTAACTCGAGAATTTGGTTAATGCTGTCTGATACTTGCTTCTCAGGCAGATGTGTCAGTTTTGCAGCAAGGTTTGCAATGAGTTCAGATTTAATCATACCCACCTCAGTTAGCCGCTTTACGCGGGTGCCAGAACAAAGGAGTACTGGCTCTATAACTCATATTCAGGTGCCAAAAAACCAATCTTTAATCGGTTGGTATTTATTGCATCAAGAACACAGCAGAGTCGTTATATTTTTTTATGTTACGTTCTAAGTATAGACCTGAAAAGAAATTATTCAATGATATCAGGTGACTGTAGGTGATTTTTTTCATTTGTACTTGGACATGTTCTCAACATGACCAGAAGAGGCGGGTTGATGGATATACGCTCTGACAGGACCCCAGCTCATTTGTACGGTGGTTATTTTTTCCACAGCAAAGGCATCGGAGAATAGTTTTTTACTGGTTGTAATAACGGTCGCAGCAGGGCATATTTGCTCCAATCGCTGGCTAATGGCAGTCCACGTTTCTCCAAAAAATGCCGTGGCATTGATAAAAATCAACGTTGCGTCGCTAAAATCAGCTTGCAGAAAGTCGGCGTTAATAAAATGAAGCGCATTCGCGTTATCGTGGTAGTCAGGCAGACATTGTAACTGTTGTTGTTGGTTGACGGCGACATGATGTAGACCGCTAAATAATTCAATGCCACAACTTTTTCGTACGTTAAAAACCATCGCACAGGCAAGGACTGCCTTTCCTATACCGCTACCTAGATCGTAAAATACGGTATGAGTATCAGGTTTTGTTAAGGACAATAAAGCAAGAAATGAAATAAAATCGATTTCTCCATAAGTGTATTCTAACGCATCGTGACGGGCTCTTGCTTGTCGTGATAAAGAAAATCCATCGACATCGTTGAATAATTGTTGATATATCTTGTAATGATGGCCTAGATTTAAAGTGTTATACCATTGATTAATGATGGCTTTTCGCTGAAACCGTCGGAAGAGTATGATGACTGTGGTTATCAGTAGGATGGGTGCCATCACCATGATAAAGTATTGATTCATGTTAGGTGCCTCTATCTAAGTTCAGTTTTCATTGCTTGATAACACGCGTAAAGACCGTTTCTATTTCAGAAGTATATCGTATTCATCCAGAGGTATTATGATAAAACAATTGCTCATCTTTAGTGGCGTTATTTTCACAGTGGTTCTACTGCTGCTTTATGTAATGCAACGCCATTTAATCTACTTACCCTCAAAGCAAATTCCGAAGCGTTTGGATTATCAAGCCAATGATATGCAATCTGTTTCTTTGCAGACGACAGATGGCCTTGAGTTGCGTGCATGGTATAAACCTGCAGTCAATCAGCAAGCTACCGTGCTCGTTTTGCATGGGAATGCAGGGCATATCGGTTATCGTGTCCCCTTAGCCCGCGAATTTATCAATGCAGGTCTTGGGGTGCTTTTGGTTGAATATCGAGGTTATGGGGGCAATTCAGGTCATCCATCGGAACTAGGGTTGTATGAGGATGGCAGAGCGGGTATGCGATTTTTACAGCAGCGAAAGGTGCAGACCAAACAATTGGTACTCTATGGGGAGTCACTTGGAACAGGGGTCGCTATAAAACTTGCATCAGAGTCTCCCGTTTGTGCGGTTGTGTTACAATCACCCTATACCTCGCTGGTTGACGTAGCCCATTATCATTATCCTTGGTTATTTGTTAAACCGTGGGATCGTTTCGATTCACTAGGGCGAATCGATGCGATCCATGCGCCATTACTCATTCTACATGGTATGAAGGATCAAGTTATTCCCTATTCACAGGGCGTATCTTTGTTTAAACAAGCAAGAGAGCCGAAGGAGATGCTGAGTTTTCCCGAGGCAGATCACCATAATTTGTGGGGAAATAAAGCGTTTTCCAGCAAAGTCATTCATTTTATCCAGACAAAATGTTTGTGATAGTAGGTGCTGTTGATCAATGATCTACAAAGCCTACGTACCATCGACAAACCACGGTACGTAGGCACTTTAGAAAAGCTGATGAATTCAATTACCCTGAGTTTTGGGTTATAATTTTTACATCTAAATGTAAATTCAAAGTTAATATTTCCTTAATCAATATTGATTAGAATGAAATTAATGACAAGTTGTGGAGTATGTAATGGCTTTATCAAGCCCGCAAAATCTAAATTATGGCTTTTTTAGAAAGTCCAGTGCTGGTCTCATGCATCTTGGCAAACGGGAGGAAAAGCCGGTTGTAGTTGATGTTGGAGGCACTGGTGATTGTGGATTTCGTGCAGCGGCGGCTGGATTATTGGATCAATTTTTATTGAGTCCTCGTGCGACCACAGATTGGCTGAATCCAATACTCGCTAAGCATTTTGCCTATTTCCCGAGTCATCGCTCTTCTCTGCCTGGATTGGTAACATCAACTGAGCGAATGCAATATTTAATGAAGCATGTGGAGATGAATGCGTTAATACCCGCTCTGGCCTTTACATTGCGGCAACTTGCAGTGACTGAAATGTGTAACCACCCTGCGTTGTATCGTGGCGCATTTGTTTTGCAAAATGAGGGAACCTCACCTGAAAAGATGCGTCAGTCATCGACGTGGATAGATGAGAGTAGTATTGCCGCATTGTCAAAGATATTAGCATTGCCAATAGAAGTTCAAGTCGTTGATCGCGTCAAAACATTGCCAAAGCGCTTGCGCTATAATGGTGCCAGTTCTGCAAGCCAGCCTATTGTTATGCAATTGCAAGATGGTCACTATACACCGAAGGTTCATTTTAGTGAGCTTTTTTCATCAGTAAAATCACAGCCAGTGCATGCATTGCATCCCGTTGCAGACAATTTGCCGGAACGTAGCTTATCTGAGATTCTTGCCGATATTGATGCAGCAGATAAGCGAGTGGTTGAGTCGTTTGAAAACACGTATCATCAATTGGCGACCATGGTGATTGCTGGTGAGTTGAATCAAGATGATTTGCTAAAGATGTATGTCAAAGGAATGGCAACGAGCGATTATTTATCCGGTCGTGGCGACTATATTACGATTGAGCACGGAAACCAGCAATTTTTTGATGCAGTTAATAGGGCTCAAGGACGTTTGCACAAGGGGACCTTATCGACTGGCGAGCATCATCAGCGAATTATTGATGAATTGGTCCATGCGCTGTCTCGAGCCATTTCTATCGGTCAAATGAGTGCGGAAGATGTATTTTCGCACGTTGAAAAGGCTGAAGATTCGTCAGCCCGTCATCGAGCCTCTATATAAATCCCTGTTGCTGCATCCATTCGTCACTTGCATGTTTTGACATGTAATTGCGAATGGAGTCGGGGAGAATCACTAAACATTTCTGCCCCTTTTTTAATGTTTTAGCGGCTTGTAATGCGCCCCACATGGCAGCACCACTTGAACCACCAACCAGCAGACCTTCATCACGGATTAATTCACGGGCTATGCGAAAGGAGTCAGCATCATTGGTTTTGATGTAGGCATCGATCAACGTGTTATTAAGCACATCCGGAAAAAAATCATAACCAATCCCTTCGACCTGATAGGCTTTAATTTCATCCCCCCCCCCTAAAATAGAACCGATGGGATCCACACCAATTATTTGTAGGGCGGGATTGTATTCTTTCAATCGCTTAGCAATTCCGGTGATGGTACCACCTGTGCCTACGCCCGAGACAACCATGTGTAAATCGAGACCAAAATCATCAATAATTTCTTGGGCCGTTCCATGGTAATGGGCATTGGGATTATCTGGGTTTGCATATTGATTTAACACGTGCGAATGGGGGATTTTCTTTTGTAATTGCCAAGCTAAAGAAATATGACTATCAGGATCATTCCAGGCCGCTTCGGTGCGTGTACGGTGAATCGTCGCACCTAATCGCTCAAGTACAGCCTGTTTTTCATGACTCATTTTATTGGGCATGGTGATAATAACGTTATAGCCCATCACGGCGCCAGCCAATGCGATGCCAATGCCGGTATTTCCAGACGTGGGTTCGATTAAGGTATCGCCGGGCTTGATTCGTCCGTCACGCTCCGCGTTTTTAACCATCTCATAGCCAATTCTGTCTTTAACGGAACCTCCCGGATTAAAAAACTCGCACTTTCCATACAGCTCACAGGCTAGATCTGCTCCAATACGGTTGATTTTCACGACGGGTGTATGTCCGATGGTTTCAAGAATATTTGGATAGATCATATGAGTCCTTATGGAATTTTAGTTGAATAACTTGGAGCAATCCCTATTTTTGATGATATAGTTTCACATCAAGTTGAGCAATAGACCGCGTGTACGATCGTGTATACACGCAAGATGCGGTAATTTTTGGAGACCGGTTCATGAGTGAATTAAAGGCCAAAGTGGCGAAAGCAGCATTGGCATACCTTGAAGATAATATGATCATTGGTGTCGGTACGGGTTCAACGGTGAACTATTTTATCAAGGAGTTGGCTCAGATGAAGCATCGTATTGATGCTTGCGTGGCCAGTTCAATCGCGACGGAGCGACAGCTGCGTGAACTTGGAATTCCTGTGATTGATTTAAATGTCGCCGGTGATTTACCGATTTACATTGATGGCGCTGATGAGGTTAATTCGCGTCGAGAAATGATCAAAGGTGGCGGCGGTGCTTTGACTAGAGAGAAGATTATTGCGACGGTGGCACAACGGTTTATTTGCATTGTTGATGACGCGAAAGTGGTTCGCCAGTTCGGTCGATTTCCAATTGCTGTCGAGGTGCTTCCATTGGCGAGGAGTTATGTAGCCCGCGAAATCGTTAAGTTGGGTGGTGATCCTGAGTATCGAGATGGGTTTGTGACGGATAATGGGAATATTATTTTAGATATTTATAATTTGAGCATGGATTTGCCTATCGCCATTGAAGAGGCAATTAACCGGATTCCTGGTGTTGTTGAAAATGGATTATTTGCCAAACGGCTGGCTGATCACGTATTGGTTGCGAGTGATAAAGGGGTGTATACAATCTGAGGTATTCGCTCACAATAACGCTTAGTGCGCCTCATCCCAATCATGTCCTACACCAATGGATACCAGTAATGGTACGGACAACTCTACCGTATGTTCCATCACATTACGGATAGTTTGTTTTGCAGACTCTATAGCGTCTTGATGCACTTCAAAAACCAATTCATCGTGAACTTGCATTATCATTTGAAAATCAGGGTCGGGTTGACTGTTTTGCAACTTCGCGACGGCCAACATTGCCTTTTTTATGATATCTGCTGCCGTACCTTGCATGGGGGCATTGATAGCCGTACGTTCAGCTGCTTTCTGGCGCATCATGTTGCGGGCATTGATTTCGGGTAAATACAAGCGACGGCCAAACAGTGTTTCTACAAATCCCTGTTGATGGGCAAGTTTGCGTGTTCGTTCCATGTAGTTCAGTACGTCTGGATAGCGCTGGAAATAAAGATCGATATACTGTTGAGCATCTTGGCGTGACACACCTAATTGCTTGGCTAATCCAAAGGCGGACATGCCATAAATCAATCCGAAATTGACAGCTTTTGCTCGACGACGATGCTCGCTACTGACATCCTTTAAATTAACTGAAAATATTTCGCTCGCAGTGGCTGCATGGATATCCCAACCATTGGCAAATGCTTTCTGCAAATGGGTGTCTTGTGATAAATGGGCCATGATGCGTAATTCAATTTGTGAATAATCTGCAGCCATAATAACCTTCTGAGGTGGTGCGATGAATGCTTTGCGGATTAAGCGGCCTTCCTCGCTGCGGATAGGTATATTTTGTAAATTAGGTTCGCTGGATGATAGGCGACCCGTTGCGGCGACGGCTTGATTGTAAGAGGTGTGTACACGATGGGTTGTTGGATTTATTCGTTTAGGTAAGGCGTCAATGTAGGTAGATACAAGCTTGCTTAAACTACGAAATTCTAAAATGACAGCGGGTAATCGGTAATCAAAAGCTAATTCTTGAAGAACCGATTCGGCTGTTGAAGGCTGTCCTGTTGGGGTTTTAGCAAGAATGGGTATCTGTTGTTCTTGATACAAAATTTCTTGTAATTGTTTGGGTGAGTTTAAATTAAACGCTTTACCCGCAAGCTGCAGCGCTTCCTCTTCTAAGGCTGCAATGCGTGCTTTGAGGCGCTCACCGTGTTTAAGCAGGATGTCTTTATCAATGAGGACACCGTGGCGCTCTATCTCTGCGATGACCGTGAGCAATGGTATCTCTATGGTGTGAAGGACCTGCCGTAATTTTTCATCCATCATTGGGTATAATGTTTGATGAAGTTTGTAAGTCATTTCTGCATCTTCGGCTGCATAAGGGGCAGCAATTGAGACAGGGATCTGGTTAAACCGTAATTGCTTTGACCCGCTTCCCGCAACATCGGTAAAACGAATTGTTTTATGGCCTAGGTATTTTAATGCGAGGGTGTCCATGTCATGGCGTCCAGCGCTACTATTTAATAAATACGATTCAAGCATGGTATCGTAGGCAATGCCTGTTAAGGTGATGCCGTGATTTTTAAACACGTTGTAATCGTATTTTAGATTTTGACCCACTTTATCAATTTTAGGGTTTTCGAGAATGGGTTTTAGTGCGGCCAATACCGTTTCACGAGGCAACTGTTGGCTGTTATCATCGTGAGCTAGCGGAATGTAGGCCGGATGCTCCGGATCGATAGCAAGCGCTATACCGACAATCTCAGCACGAATGGCATCCAAATCCGTGGTTTCGGTATCAACGCAAAATAGAGAACAGGATTGCAATTTATCGACCCAATCGTTGAACTGTTTCTCTTCGGTAATCATTTCATAATGGGTTGCGTGTAGTGAGGGGGCGGGAGGTTCAAGTCCAAGTTCAAGCTCGAGTTGGGGTTTTTTTGGCTCGTCTTGCCCTATTAATTCTTTAAGCCAATTTTTAAACTCAAGCTCGCGGATAAGCGTTATTATTTCTGCCTGATTTGCTGGCTGCAGCTTTAGGTCGGATAGGGTAAGCGGTAAATCGACATCGGTTTTGATGGTCACTAACTTTTTTGATAGTGGTAATTGGGGTAAAAAAGCACGTAAATTTTCGCCAATTTTACCGTCAATCGTGTCGGCATCTGCGATTAATTCTTCTATGGTTTGATAACGGCTCAGCCATTTGACCGCTGTTTTAGGGCCACATTTGCTCACACCAGGGACATTATCTGACGTATCACCCACCAGGGTTAGATAGTCAATGATTTGTTCAGGAGTAACCCCGAATTTTTCTATGACACCGTTATGATCTAAGTTTTGATTGCTCATGGTGTTGATAAGCGTCACATGCTCATTGACCAACTGAGCCATGTCTTTGTCACCGGTGGAAATAATAACGGGTATTTCTTGCTGGCTGGCAAGCTTGGCTAGGGTGCCAATAACATCATCTGCTTCTACGCCTTCAATAATCAATAATGGTAGGCCCATGGCCTTGAGAAGCGCTATCAATGGTTCAAATTGAGAACTTAACTCGTCTGGCATCTTTGCGCGGGTAGCTTTATAGGCGGGGTACCATTCATCACGAAAGGTTTTACCTTTTGCGTCAAATACCACAGCCATTTGCTGAGGTTGATAATCTTTTATCAAGCGCTTGATCATATTAACAACGCCATAGACAGCACCCGTGGGCTGTCCTTTGGAATTGTTTAGAGGGGGTAGGGCGTGATAGGCGCGGTAGAAATAAGATGAGCCATCGACCAGGATCAAGGGGTGAGTCAATTGATGCATTATTTTTACGACTCCTTGTCAATACACTCCAGTCGCTCGGCTAATTGTGCTACTTTTTCGCTTAAGGACTTTAGATTTCTCCGCATTAACGGTATACGTGTTGTTGCTAATTCTTGTTCAATGGCTTTATCTTTGGGTCGCGCGGGGTTACCCCAGTAAATAACGCCCTGCCGCAAATGTTTTCTTGGCGGCACACCCGATCGTGCTCCCAATATAACGCCATCATCAATTCGAACATGATCACTCACCCCTACATTGGCAGCAAAGATCACATTGTTACCACTGATGCTGCTGCCAGCAATGCCTGTAAATGCGCAAAGTATATTGTGTTTACCTAATTTTACCGAGTGAGCAATTTGCACCAAATTATCTATTTTGGTGCCCTCACCGATAACAGTTGTTCCCAATGTTGCTCGATCGATGACGGTATTCGCACCAATTTCAACATTGTCTTCAATAATGACATGACCGACGTGAGGAACTTTTATATGTTGACCGCCCTCAAAGGTATAACCAAAACCGTCTGAGCCAATGACTGTAGAGGCATGGATTGACACGCGGTTACCAATTTTACAATTATCATAAATAGTGACATGCGGGTGCAATGTGGTATTTGCACCAATGGCAACGTTATGACCAATGTGTACATGGCTTTTAATACAGCAATTATCACCAATCACACTACCTGATTCGATAGTAACATAGGGGGCAACCGATACATTTTTTCCTAAGATCACTTGTTCTGCAATGACTGCGGTTGGATGAATGCCGGGCTGTGGTTTTTTCTCGGGGTAGAAATGATTTAATAGTTTAATAAATGCAACGAATGGGTTGGAAACCTGAATGATGGGTTTGTTAATCCCATTAACGTTACTGGCAACGATGATAGCCGTGGCTTTGGAGTCTTCGGCCTGTTTTAAGTGATCAGTTCCTTCAGCAAACACCAATGCATTGTCAGTAATGTTATCGATGGGCGATAAAGCCGAAATCATCACATTTTTGTCACCTACGACTACACCTTGAACCAAGGTGGCTATTTCATGCAGTGAAGCATTCATTGGAGGCCTTCTTAATTATGCAAAATCCGATAATTATAACGCTAAAATCGGCGCAGGACTATCGCGGCATTTGCTCCACCGAAGGCAAAATGGTTTGATAGTGCTATATCAATACGCTTTTTTCGTGCTTGATTAGGTACGTAATCAAGGTCGCAAAGCGGATCGGGTTCATGGAGATTGATCGTCGGTAGTAAAACATCATGTTGCAAACTTAATGTGGTGGCTATAATTTCCATAGCGCCGGCAGCGCCAATAGCGTGTCCCGTCATTGCCTTTTGTGCAGTGATCGGGATGTTATAAGCTTGCTCACCAAAGACTAGCTTAATGGTTTCTGTTTCAGTGATGTCATTTAATTGGGTTCCAGTCCCATGAGCATTGATATAATGAATATCACTGGGAGCAACTTTTGCATCATCAAGTGCCGCATTGATCGCTCGCGCTTGGCCCTGTGAATTTGGGGCAGTAACGTGATATGCATCGCAGCTGGCACCAAAACCAATGATCTCAGCATAAATAGTGGCACCACGCGCTTGCGCATGTTGTAAATCTTCTAGAATTAAAATGCCGGCACCATCGGCCATCACCATCCCGTCTCTCGTTTTATCAAACGGACGACTGGCTGTTGCTGGGTTTTCATTTTGGGTCGACATCACGCGTAATTTGCACCATGCTGCCATAGTGGTTTCCCATACTAAGGATTCAGTGCCACCACACAATGCTACGGATAATTTTCCGTTAGATATTTGTTGATATGCATTTCCTATCGCCTCAGCGGAAGAGACGCATGCATTCGATGTCGTTGAATTAGGACCGCCGATGCCAAAGGCGATAGCAATATGATTGGCTATGGAGTTAGGCATTCCTCGAATGACGCTGAGTGCTGGGATTTTTCGCCAATTGTCGGTAAAAAAAGATTCATAGGCTGATTCTAATTCAGGCGTTCCGCCTAAACTTGTGCCAATGTAGGTGCCTGCAGTACTTAATTCCGCAGCGGTTAATCCGGCGCGTTGAATGGCATGATGCGCACAATATAGTGCATATTGCGCCACTCGTGGAAAACGTTTTCTTTTATCAAACGCAGGGAGATGCGCCAATGAAAGCTCAGTAATTTCACCTGCAATTTGAGTCGTATAAGGTGAGGGATTATAGGACTGAATCCGCTTAATGCCACAAGTGCTATTGGTTGCTGCTTGCCAAAAGGCTTCTAGTCCGCTTCCAATGGAAGAAGTAATTTCCATGCCAGTGATGACAACCCGGTTTTTCATGCCTTATCCTCATTTTTATCTTGGCGTTATTCTCTTGCTTTAGGTTAGGGCGCATTGACAATTGATGCTTGACGACGACATATGTCGCGGCTACAGACTAGTTGTCTATGTTTCCAGAAGCAAAGATGGCGATTAATTAGCGCAAATTTTAACAAATGTGAAGCAAATAGCCAGCCCTATTTGCAAGGACTACTATTTTATAGTGGATAAATGATTAAATGACCGTCATCTCGAACAACGTACCTATCTAATTGACTATAGCTGTAATGATTGCAGGGGAATCGTCCAAAAATCGCAGGAGTTGATAACGGTAAAGCCTAGTCGAAGGTAAAGATTTAAAGCGTGTTGGTTATTTGTTTCAACATCAAGAGCGATTTTTTCTAGATGGATCGCCCGACAATAGTTGATGCAATGTGCGAGCAGTTCGCTACCGAATCCGCGCCCTTGAAGGTGGGGTAGGATAGCTATATCAGTGAAACGCGCACCTTCCTTTTGACAATGAATATGAGCCTTGCCCACAGCAATACCATCTATTTCGGCAATGAATAATTTATATTCTGGGTCATTTAACAGGAGGTGTACCCGCCTATCCATATCGGGTTGTGGCGAAGAAAAACAAGCTTCATCGATGGTGCAAAAGGCAGGGATATCGGCAAGTATAGCCGCGCGGACCATGAGAGAATGGTTTCCACTGAGTATCGGGTCGATGCTCCGTCGTTGCATTTGGTATTCGCTGTGCTCGTAGGAAAAGCCCTGGGCAGGTAGCCAGGGGGTATTTAAGCCATTGGGTGATGAGAAAATGAGGGTCTTTATACCTTGTGCCGCGATAAGTGGTAGGTTCGCTTTAATCATCTGCCTGGCAATTCCTTGCTTACGAGAAGTCGGTGCGACTAGAACGGCGACCTCACAAGCATCTTCATAGAAAAAAAAAGTACTAAGAAATCCAACGAGTTGGTTTTTCTGATGGTAAAAAACATTACAAGCAATGGAACGATTTTGGCTAAGAATGTGATTGTAAAGGGAAATGATATTGCCGTCAGTGTGTTTGCAATCAGCGCACAGTGCTTCAAGCTCAGCAAGTTGCTCTGTGGTCAGTTGTGAGGTATGTGTCAGCACAATATTATCACCAGCATTTGATTACAATTAGTTTACTTGGAATTTGTGCAGATGTAAGCATAAATTCCATAGCGTATTTTTTTAGATGCATCGATTTGGGGCGTTAATTTGACACAGTGATCAAAATATTTTTCTATGCAATTGGGTTGCTCCGTTGGTGTAATAAACAACGCTTCTTTTAATGACTTGGTTTTCATTTTTTTTACGATATCTTCACTCCACAAGGCGTATTGATTTTGTGGGAAGCCGCAATCAACCGTATAGATAGAGGGGTGGTCCTTGAGAAAAAACAACATGCGAGCGTCAAGCCAACCTCTTGCAAACACCGTTTTTGGTAATTGAGGGTATTTTGCATTAAATTGTTGCAATAGACGGTAGTAAATGAGTTTTTTCGGTGTTGTAAAATGAAGTAACGTGCTGTTAGCGACGATCCCTAAACTAGCAACCAGATAGCCGCCTATTAATAAATAAGTTAATTTTCGTAAATGCAGTTTTTCAAAGCAATACCCCCCTAAAAGAGCACTGGAAATTAGGTACGTCGCGAGCCATGCATTTTTAACAGTGGCTAGACTTGCAGCCAGCAAATAAAAACAAATCAGCGTTGTACATACACGTCTGCACAAACGGACAATCGCTGCCTTTTCGCCATCGTAATTCCCATATTGGTTTAGCCAACAAAGGAACGGTGGGATTAACATAAAATTTAATGAGGGCAGAAAAGCATAAAAAAATGATTTTATTATACCCAGCAAGGGGTTTATTGTTTTTTCCAATTTATGGGTGGTTAACTGGTACAAAAAAGATTGCCAATCGTGCTGTTGATTCCAGATGATGACCGGACTAAATATGACTACTGCAAGCAGTATGGCAAGGTACAAATGTGGCGATTTAAATAAATAGCGATATTTTGTTGTCAGTAAGAAAAGAAATAAAGCGAGCACCAATACCGCGCCAGAGTACTTTGAAAGCATCATTAGACCAATACTGCCGCCCAGCATATACAAGTATTTAATTTTATTAGACGTTATGAATTGAGCCGCGAAATAGAGGGTGAGCGCCCAAAATATAGTTAGCGGCGTATCGTAGGTTGTTTGTTTAATGATATCGAGGGTTGTCCACGGTGAGAATAACCACAATGCCATAGCAATCCCACTGGCTTCCTTGGATAAAAATAGACGAGCCGTTTTATAAATTATCCAGCTGGTTAATGCGGCAGATGCAACGCCTATAAAGCTTAAAGCAAAGAGGGTATGACCAAATAATAACGTCGACAGTTTGATCATATATGCGATCATTGGAGAACCATCATAATAGCCAATGTCTAAATGACGACTCCACTCCCAATAATAAAACGTATCAAAAGAGAGTAGGTTAATCGGCGCCAATAGTAGTAAGAGTGCGAAATAACTGAGGGGCAGGATAACGCGCATGTTCTTCATTAACTAAGTCCAGTATTAGGGGTAGCACGCAGGGATTATAGATCAATTGTCAACAGACCTTAATTAATAATAAAAAAAACAACAAATATCAGGCTTAAAATCAACAGCAACGGGTTCACTTGTTGGCGAGTAAGCAATTTCAAAAAAGTATACAAAATAATTCCTCCACCTATGCCGTCGGCAATGGATGATGTAAATGGAATCATCATGATGGTGAGCATGCAGGGCGCTGTTTCGGTGATATCGTCGAGTTTTAACCCTCCTAAATGTTTCATCATACAACACGCTACATATAGCAGCGCAGGCCCGACGGCGAAAGTTGGAATAGCTTGTGCTAGTGGGAAAAAAAACAGCATCAAAATGAACCCTATTGCTATCACAACAGAAGTAAGTCCGGTGCGTCCGCCGGCTTGAATTCCTGCTGCTGACTCGATGTAAGGCGATGTGCTGGCGGAACCTAATATGCCAGCTACTGCCGACGCTGCAGCATCAGCAGTTAGGCTCTTACTTAGGCGTTGTGCATGGTGAGGCTGATCCTTGAACATGGGTTGGTTAAGTAAGCCTATCAAGGTACCCGTAGCATCAAACACGGCAATTAGAAAAAATGTGAACGTTGCCTTGATAGCCGTTACGCTTGCTAAACCTGAGAAGTTAAATTTGAAAAATGTGGCTTGCATAGACGGGGGGAATGACACAAATCCTTGCCATGTTGTCAATCCAATGAGCAGACTAATGGCGCTAATGGTAAGAATGCCGATGATAATAGCTGCGGGTACTCGAAAATAGTCCAGGGTTAGAATGAGTAGAAACCCAAGAAAAAACAACAGGCTTTGGGGCCGGTTTATGTCGCCCAAGTGCATGAGGGTATGGTTGCCAGCGACAATCAATTGGTTCGTTTGCAAGGCAATCAGTGCTATTAATAAGCTTATGCCAATCAGAATAGCGATTTGCAGGTTGTAGGGTATGGCTTCAATTAACAAGCGGCGCAGGCTCGTTAAGCTCACGATAAAAAACAATACACCAGAAATAAATACCATGGCTAAAGCATGTTGCCAGTCAATGCCGAGGCCTTGGACCACACTGTAGGTAAAATAAATATTCAATGCCATTCCTGGCGCTACCCCAATGGGGGTGTTCGCCAGTAAGCCTGTCAATGCGCAAGCAAAAGCGGTTACCAGGCACGTTGCCGTAAAAACAGCGCCTTGATCCATGCCCGCGTCGTGTAAAATGGTCGGATTGATAAATGCAATATAAGCCATCGTCAGGAAGGTGGTTATCCCGGCTAATATTTCGGTTTTAACCGATACTTGTGATTTGAAAAATTGCATTGATTTTACATAGGGTCAAAAGATCATGCTACCTGTTATTGGGTGTCGCTGGCAAGATTCTGACATCTATGCCTGCTGTTATATTAGAACTAGATATGAAAACCCAATACATTAAATGCAATTTCAAAGGCAATTAATACGATGATAATGACCTCAAGGCTATGGGCATGGCGATTTTCTAAGTAGCTGTTAAACATGTCAAAAATTTCATTGAGCGTGTCTAGGCGATGATTAATGGCATTCACGCGTCGTTGGATATGCAAATATCGCTCAAGCATGATGTAATACTCTTCCAGGGTAGGATGCTGCCAGAAGTACTTCGGGTGGTAGAGGAAGTTACTGATTAAGTTCATTTCACTTTTCGCACCAAGAATTTCACCAATGACTTGGCGAATCTTGTTACGGGTGACCGACATTCCGCCTTTATTCGATAAGCTATGAATTAATGGCGTGTATTTTTCAATCAGTGCTTCAAGAATTGTTTCAAAATATTGCAATTTAACGGATTGTGAAAATCCATAAGAAAGGCTAAGTTTTAATTCTTCGTTGTCTGTATCAAAAGTTAAGCAGTCAACATCAAAAAAATCATGTGGTTCTATCGCAGTTTTTTCACCAGGTTGGTAGCTGAATTCATCGCGCACACGAAATGAAACCGGTTTTACTGCAAATAGTTTTATGGTATCAAGGTACGCGCTCATTTGATAACGCTTTACACCCCAGGAGACGACCGTTCCATTTTTAAAAACAAAGACCAGAACGTTATTGGAGTCACAGGGGCTGAGCTTTAATAAATCGCGTGATTTTACAGAGACATAACCAACAAGCGTTGTCTTGTAGTGATTATCCAAACGTGTTAAATCAATTCTGTTGGCAATGCAATAGCTCAGGCATTCCATGATTAAATGCTACCGGTAGGTGATTTAGCCCCACATGATTACTCTATTAATAAAGCAATGTGTACGGCAAAGAACTGATTATAACCTAAACCGATGAATACTACACGCTTTCGGCAGTCTCTCGGCCTGGGTATGCTTTCTTTCTATCTGTTTTTCCACCGAGCCATTGCGGACATACTTCTAAAATTTCGGCAATTTTATCCAATTGATCATCAGGTGGTAACATATGACCGAAGATCATTGCATTTGCTAAGTGGCGAGTAACACCAAATACTTTTGCAACGGCCTTGGTCTTTTCAGCCAAATCCTCTGGAAAACCTAACAAAGACAATTCCCGATTAAAACGTTGTGAAAAAACTTTGCTATTCATTTTTTCGCTCCTTGAAAAAATCCCAAACAGGTTGTCTAGGAAATTAACTTTCTCTAACCTACCCTATCTGTTGATGAACAACAATGCCTGCTTTACTCTGCAATAAAGTGCAATTTCAAAGCAAGCTCTTGCCAGATCATCCCTGATTCCAGCTTGTTCTTTATAACTTATTTCTTTTCTAGTTAAAAGAACTTTCAAGAAATAAATCGATTATTTTTAAGTAGTTAGTTCATTTTTTTGTAACTTCTCAATCACCACGGGACTCGTCATCCAACGCAGTGAAGGATCTCCGAGTCAGGCACAGTGCTGCCTTTAGAAGATCCTTCACTGCGTTCCGGAAGACGTTCTTACCTGGGCTTATCAAGAAGTTACATTTTTTTGCAATAGCGCGCTTATTGATAGAAAAGATGCCAACGTCAGGATCATCTGGTCTGCAACAAGATGCCAGTAACTTCTGAGATCTCTTCGCAACAAGACGAGGCGTATAATTGTTCACTAAATGATGAGAAAACCAATTGTTTACACAAAAATTTCATTAAATTTACATTTAAATCGCCTAATTTAACGTTATCTTAATTTTCAACTGCTAGCCTGATAGAACACCAGGGTAAATTAACATCTGTCTGTGCTTAATAGGAGCATCAATGTTGGTGTTAATTAACTTTTCTTAATTTGAGGCTACAACTATGACAATACACGTATTTGTCGGTGCGGGTCCCGCTAATCTACATCGCGCGTTGAAAGTTAAAAAAACAGATCCTAATGCGCAGATCGTATTTATCGACAATCGCTTAAGACCTGAAACACGTGATATTGATCGAGAACGTGCGCGGGCAAATATTTTTCGCTTTGAAAATAACGTGGTTACCGAGAGCTTAATTGCTGATGGGGTTGATCGCGGCGAGTTTGCAGCGCTCACTTATGACCGGGATTTCTCGGTTGCCCAAGGATTTCAAAGCGGCGATGACACGGTATTTTCTGCTAATCGATTTACCCAAATACAAATTCGTGACCTACAACTTCTTCTACTAAAAACCCTCGATCATTTGCCAGGACCTAAGCCAGTATTGTTATCAGATAAAATTGATGTTGATTCATTTGACCTAATAGAGAAGTCCGTTGCTGACATACTCCATGCTCATCAGCAAGATGTATCTTTAGGCGATGAAACACCCAATATTCAAATACATGTGGCTACAGGAGCATTGCAGGACAATACAAAAAAAGCAGCCATTATTTTTCCTGATAAGGCTTCACATCAAGTCAAGAATGCTACATCCGATGTGGCGGCAATGACGACAACGCCCGTCCATGGCACCGTGACGTTTTTTATTAAAGATCCTACCACAGGTGAACAACTGGTTTCTTGCGAGGATTTGGAAAAAAATCAACGATCGCTTGATTTAACAAATTGGAGAAGACCTCTTGAAGAGCATGGCTGGTACTTGGTCCGTCCGCCAAGAATCCGTGTATTTTATGCTAATGACGTTTTGTACATTGGGGCTGAAATTCCAGCGCATATGATGGCGATGGATGAAAAAGATTACGCCGATGCGGTGACCCATTATACCCGCGCAATCGCCGGCTTGGTTTTTCCAGATATTGCCATTTCACAATTGCCAGTTAATCCGCATCTGCGGTCACGTTTTCCAACGGTACGCGGAGAAAGGGGTGAGGTCTTGAGCGCCTCTCATGCTAGTAAAATGCAATGGGGGGAGGGTGAGCGAGCAGCTAATATTGCGGTATTTAATCATGGTGATAGTCGGTATTTGCCGCATTATCAAACAGGAAGTGGTTTTGTTACCGGTTTTTTAGCGAACGATGCTTACGCGGACGTTTATCGACACAAGACATTCCATGATTTATTTGATTGGGCAAGTGAGCATCAGCATGTTAGTCGTCATCTCAGCGAAGAAAAAATAAGAACGCAATATCGTCGAGTTGTTGCACAAGGCGGCGAAGATCCTACTGAAGAAAAGATGTTGCAAGCCTTTCAAAGTGAATTATTCATGGCATTATCCAGGGATATTATCGATGAAAATAAAAAGAAGGTGGGGCGTTACCTTAATGCAATCCATACTCAAGCATTAGATGGCTTAGCTCGATATTTTGATAGTGTCGTATCTTTTTATAATCGAAATAATCCTAACAAATTGGTTGGTTTAACTGCCGAACAATTTACTGGCATGGATAAGCGTATTGTAATTATGGAAATGCTCAGAACAAATAATGTTGGGTTTTTACGTGAAGTTTTGCCGCAGCTGCTCAACAAAGATTTTACGGGTCTATCTGATGCCAAAATTTTACATATACGCGATATGCACATACTCGATTATGAGAATAATTTATCCAATATTGATAATGTGGATTACCAAAATATTGGTGAAATGACCGCTAAATGTGGAGAAATAATCCAAGGGTCTGTTCTTGAAAGAAACCTTGAGTTATCGATTGGGCATTTCGCTTCATGGGTTCATGAGTTCAACAAAGCAAATGGACATAATTATCAATTGGATCAATTTCCCGTTACTTCTCGAGGTCGGTTTATCCCTTTAATGGAAATGTTAAATCGAGATGGAGAAAATATCACCTTTTTACGGAAAATGTTGCCTTATATGGTTGATAAAGACTTTTCTAAGCAAAGTGATAAAGCTGTTTTTGCATTACGTGATCAATTAGTACGCGGGTATCTTCATCGTCATGGTGATTTAATGTCTGATCTATTGCTCTCAAAAGTGGAGAGTGTCCCTAATAATGGTATTGGCTCGCCTAATGATCGTGCAGATAGACTATTAAAGTTATCCATTCTTTTGGCCAAAGGCGCTGTTAAGGGGCTTGCTGCAGAGTTAGGCTTTCCTTTACTCGACAAAGTGAGTGATGGTCAGGCGCTTTTTCGTACCGTTCTGGCGAAGATATCTGCGCAGTTGCAGCCGGAAAATCTTAAGTCCTCAAAAAAATTGTTGCCTCAAATGCAACAAATGCTTGAGATGAAGCCTGAGGAATTATCAACAATAATTTCAAGCATTGCTGAACAATTTGCAGCGAACAAAGATCTGCATAAACGATCGGCGATTTCATTTTTTACCGGGAAACACAGCTCGACTATAAATCAGTTCGTTAAGGAGATGCGCGCGTTAAGTGCAGAGGATCTAACGGCAGAACAGGTAAAATTTAGGTCGGTTGATCTTCTGCAGCAATTTCATGACAAACTAAAAGCTGGCGATTCAAAAAGAACGATGAAGTTCTTTGATAAGCTGATGAGCGAGCAGTTTCCTCCACTACGTGAGGTCGCTGGGGAACAGTTGGGGATGTGATGTGTGTGATCCCGTATTTTGCTACGCTGCATACGGGATCACCTCCGTTTTTATTCCCGCTCTTTGTAATAATTTAAATCTAATTCTCGCGCGGCTTTCACGTCGTCGAGTCGTTTGACGGGCATGCTTACCGGCGCATTTTTTAATTGTTCGGGGTTTGTTTCTGCTTCATGTAGGATGCTTTTCATCGCATGAATAAATCCATCTAATTCAGCTTTACATTCCGTTTCTGTTGGTTCGATGAGTAAACACTCCGGGACTAAGAGCGGGAAATAGGTGGTCGGTGCATGAAAGCCATAATCTAGTAAGCGCTTGGCTAGATCCATCGCATTGATGCCGTATTTCTTTTTTTCCTGACTTAATGTTAGTAAAAACTCATGACTAGCTCGCCGTCCGGGGTAGGCGGAGGTAAAGCCTGCTTTACCGAGTTCGGCTAATAAATAATTGGCATTCAAGGTGGCGAACTCAGAGACTCTTAGCAAGCCCTCTTTTCCTAAGACACGAATATAGAAATATGCGCGCAGTAAAATGCCTGCATTCCCCATGAAACAGGATAATCGGCCAATGCTTTGTGGATAGTCTTGCCTTCCTGCCCAGCGATATTGTTCTTGTTCTTTGATGACGATAGGTAGCGGTAAAAACGGAAGTAAGCGCTTGCCAACCGCCACGGGGCCTGCGCCTGGTCCGCCACCACCGTGAGGTGTTGCAAATGTTTTATGCAAATTCAGATGCATAATATCAAATCCCATGTCGCCGGGTCTTACCTTGCCCAAGATGGCGTTTAAGTTGGCACCGTCGTAATACAATAATCCACCTGCTTGGTGGACGAGGGCTGCGATCTCCTTAATTTGGCGCATGAACAGTCCAAGTGTGGATGGATTGGTGAGCATAATGCCCGCTGTCCTCGGGCTAATTTTTTGGCGTAACTCTTCTAGATCAATGTCCCCATTTGCACCCGTAGGAATTTCGATAACTTTAAAACCGCACATGACGGCTGAGGCTGGGTTGGTGCCGTGGGCGGCATCTGGAATCAGCATCTCATCGCGTGAGCTGTCACCGCGTGATTGATGATAGGCTTTGATCATCGCGACCCCGGCAAGTTCGCCTTGAGAGCCTGCCATCGGCGTTAAAGACACCCCCGGCAAACCGGTTATCTCGCTGATATATTCTTGCAACGTATAAAGCGCCTGCAAAGATCCTTGGCTGGCTGTGGTCAAAGCTAATGGATGCCGGTTGCTAAAGCCTGGAATTGAGGCGGCTTTATGTACGCCTCGTGGGTTGTATTTCATCGTGCATGATCCCAGCGGATAAAAATGGGTATCAATAGAGAAATTCATTTGTGATAAACGCGTGAAATGACGTACGACTTGTAACTCTGAACAAGCAGGTAGCCTGGGTGGTGTCTGGCGCGAAAACTCACTAGGAACAATGTGTCTGCTATCGCTCAATTTCGGGGCCTGAGCCGTGGCTTTACGGCCGGTTTTAGATTGTTCGAAAATCAACATAATTTGCCTTCCGTCGTATGGATAATGTCTTTTAATTCGTCACGGTGCATAACCGGGGTAAATTCAATCAATTGGTAGTCAGCAATTTCTGCAAGATAGTAAGGATCTTTTTGTAATATTGATTCCAAATAGGCCTTATCTTTGGTTAGCGCGATGATGATTCCACCGGTGCGGGGTTTAATCGGGCCCGAGACCAATAACAGCCCTTGCTTGTAATAGTAGTCAAGAAACTCACGATGTGATTGTAAGTATTTGTCGACCTCACTGATGGGTGTCTTATACGTTAACTGCACGATGAACATCTTAGTCCTCTATTATCTTTTTTAAAGTTTGAGCGTATTGGCTTATCTCGTCGTCTGTACGCATTTCTGTTGCGCAAACTAGTAGTGTATTGGGTAACTGGCCGTAATGTTGATCTACAGCGTAGCCACCGGCAATACCCGCATTAAGTAAAGCTTGTAAAACCTCGTGAGTGGGTTTGCTTAATCGCAGCAGTGCCTCGTGGAAATAGGGTGCGGTAAATACCCGTTCGACCCCTTTGATTTGTGTTAATGCCAAGACCAATTCGTGGGTATTATGGTGGCATTGATGGGCTACTTTTGTTAAGCCATCAGCACCTAATAAACTCATATGAATGGTTGCCGCAGTGACTAACAAACCTTGGTTTGTACAAATATTGGAGGTGGCTTTGCCACGTCGAATATGTTGTTCACGAGCTTGTAGAGTGAGGGTGTAACCCGTTTTTCCTTCTTTATCTATCGTGCGGCCAATCAACCGACCTGGCATTTGCCTGACATGCTGCATCCGTGTGCTAAAAAATCCGAAATAAGGACCGCCAGACGCCATTGGTGAGCCTAGAGGTTGTCCTTCCCCACAAGCAATATCCACACCATGTTGACCCCAAAGGCCAGGAGGCTTTAGCAATGCAAGAGATATCGGATTGACGCAGCCAATACTAACCGTTTGGTTGGCATGAGCCCAATCACTCATTGCATCAACATGTTCTAAGCAGCCAAAGAAATTGGGTTGTGCAATAACCAAGGCAGTAATGTCTTCGCCTTGGTATTTTTCAAGTGCAGTCATTGGCGTAATACCCTCTGCCGTATCGAACGGCAAGGTAATGATCTCAATGTGTTGGTTGCGAACAATCGTTTCAAGGGTTTCACGATAGAGGGGATGAATCGTTCCTGCCACCAATACGCGGTTTGATTTGCTGTGGCGATTGACACGAACAGCCATAAGGACTGCCTCAGCTAGAGCTGTTGCTCCATCGTACATTGAGGCATTAGCAACATCCATGCCCGTTAATTCAGTTATCATGGTTTGGTATTCATAAAGCAATTGCAATGTCCCTTGGCTAGCTTCAGCTTGGTACGGTGTATATGCTGTAAGAAACTCTCCGCGTGATGCAATATCCCATACCGCTGCAGGGATATGATGCTCATAACTTCCTGCACCAATGAAACAAATGCCATTTTTGTTTTTATCTGCCAAATGTGAGGCATGTTTTAGCATGGCCATTTCACTCATACCCGTGGGCATGTTTTTGAATTCACCATATTGCATTGAGGCTGGGATTTCATCAAATAGCGCCTGAATATCAGGCGCTTTGATGCTTGCCAGCATGGCATCTCTGTCTTCAATTGTGTGAGGAATATAAGGCATAATTAATGATCCCCTGCTATCTCATTTTGGTATTGATCAGCGTTAAGAAGAACGTTGAGTTCATCTGGACTGCTGGCTTTTATTTTTACTAACCAACCTGCGTTATAAGGGTCACTGTTAACTAAAGCAGGGTCATCAATGACTTGCTGATTGATTGCCACGATTACGCCGCTGATGGGGGAATAAAAATCGGACGCAGCTTTAACGGATTCGACGACACCTATCTCGTCACCAGCATTGACTTCGGCTCCCACTTCGGGCAATTCAACAAATACCATGTCGCCTAAAAGCTCTTGGGCATGTTCAGTTATACCAATGGTTATATCGCTTTGTTCGATATTTAACCACTCGTGCGTTCGTGTAAATTTAAAATTCTTGGGTGTATCGCTCATAACACTGTCCTTATTAAATGATGGATTTAAATAGCTTCCCCATGTTTCACGAAACGGGGTTTCCCAACACTTGCTGGAAACGATTTTCCACGAATATCAACCATGACGTGTTCCCCTGTTTCCATAGGTACACGTGCAAATGCAATGGATTTAGCTAATGTGGGGGAGTAGGTACCACTCGTAATAACTCCATCAGCATGACCATCAATGATCACTCGTTGTCCGGGTCGCATAATACCTTTGCTTTCTAGTGTAAGACCTACCAATTTACGTTTTAAACCTTGGTGTTTTTGCGAAATGAGAGCTCCCATGCCGATAAAATCACGATCTTCCGATTGTAATTTTACCGTCCAAGCTAAAGCAGATTCCAAGGGAGTGGTTGACTCATCCATATCTTGGCCATAGAGGAACATACCTGCTTCTAGACGGAGCGTATCGCGAGCAGCTAGTCCACATGGTTTTACCCCTGCATTTTGCAAAGCAGACCACAAATGGACAACTTCATCCTGAGGAACAATAATTTCCAGTCCATCTTCGCCAGTGTAGCCTGTTCGGCCAAAAAACCAGTGGTCTACATCGACACATTCGAAATAAGTCAGTGTTGAAATCGCATCAGCTTGTGCTGGTGTTAAGATGCTCAATGTTTTCTTGATGGCTTCAGGGCCTTGGACGGCGATCATGGATAAATCGGTGCGCTCTTGTAATCCCGCTGAGAAGCCCTTAATTTTTTCTCGGAGCCAGGCTAGATCATGGGTACGAGTCGCGGAGTTTAAAACCAGTCGATAATTGTCAGATGCACGTTGGTATACAATTAAGTCGTCAATAATGCCACCATGCTCGTTGCACATACAGCTATACAACGCACGACCATTATGTTGAAGTTGATCGACATCATTGGTTAATAAATTGCGTAGAAATTGTCGCCCACCAGCGCCTAATACATCGACAACCGTCATGTGTGACACATCAAACATTCCAGCATCTTTTCTTACATGATGGTGCTCATCTAACTGAGAGCCATAATGAAGTGGCATTTCCCAACCATGAAAATCAACCATCCGCGCACCGCTTGCTTGATGAGTAGCATATAGGGGTGTTTTGGCAAGCATTGCATATCCTTATGATCACTTTGGTAAAGCAGATTATACCGCTCTGATTGTAAGCAGCAAGGGTAAAGTTATTTAACCTGAAAAAAGTATTTCAGGTGGGTCTTGCGTAAGTTCTGATGCTATATTAAGAAATATATCGTCTTTTATAGTGAGTTGGACTGTAAATGACTGAGCACGTCATCCCGAATAACGTGAGAGACCGTCTCAGTTAAGCACATTGCCATTTCCGAAGAGCCTTCACGTTGTTTGGGATGACGATTATTTAAAAATTAATCCACTATATGCACCAGGAAAAAGCATGATAGCACATGTGATGTATGGGAAAAATTTAGTAGATCTAGGCTGGCTGATTTTTTTATTGCTGGTGTTTTGGTATTTCTGGCGTGGTCGGCAGGTGACCATGCAAACCAAATCTTGGGTAAAAACCAAGGGGAAAATCGCGCATTGTGAATGGGAAATTTGTGGACATATCATGTGGCCAAAAATAGAGTATATCTACCAGGTGTGCGAGCAAGATTATACTGGGGAGTATTTGTTTCTTGATACAGTGCACAATGATTTCAATGGCCAATATGCGCGTCATATCGCTTATAAAGTGGCTATTGCTTATAAAGAAAATGAAGATATTGATGTCTATTATGATCCTGGCAGTCCTGAACATGCTGTTCTTGATACCACGGTACCAAAAAAGTTAAACCTAATCTTGTGTCTTATCGCAACGCTTATTGCATTGCATCTGGGGATCATGGCTTTGCATATTTTAGGTTAACGCTATGGATGATTTTTTTCACGGCTGTTATCCACCAAGATGCAGTGATATAGATTCATCAGACTCTTTGTGTACCATATCACGCATTAAATATTTAACAAGTTGTTTTATTAAAATACACCGCAGGGCTGTGGATAGACAATACTTACGAGAAGTTACTGTGGTTGGTTGATTTTAAGTTGGGCATTTGCAAGCAGGTTTTACTACCTTCGATTGTAAACTAGTAATAGCATAGCCTCGTACCCCTTGTCCTGCTGGTGCGGCAGTGAATTCAATGGTCACTTCCAATGTCTGTTTTTGTTGGTATTGTGGGTTTTGGTACACCACTAATAACGGCATAACGGCTTGCCAGTAATTGTCGCGTATTAGTTTGATGTCAGGTGGTAGTGTCGCTACTGCGCTGACGTAATAATCATTTTTTTGTATGGCCTCTAGTAATTTGGAGTCAGTGAAGGCCTTACTATAAGCAATCCAGCCCTTGGAGGTGAAATATTTAGCAATTCCTTTTTGCTGCTCCAAGAAATCCTTATAATTATAAGTATAGGTTGCAACGATTGCCTCGTTAGTCCAAACATTTAGCTGAGCATCCTCAAGTGCTGCAAATGTTTGTGAGTGAAGTACGAACAAAGAGAAACAAAGTAATATTTTTTTATAAATCATGTTGATCCCTGAAAATTCCAAAGTGGGTTTTTATTATTGTATACAGTTTTAATGTTGTATGCCTCATCCAGCTGCTAACATAATGTATCGCGTCACCTGCATTTATGATAATTTACTAGGCCTGTCATGGGGAGAGGCCTTGTGGGTAACAATCGGTTTTACTTTGCCAATCGCGAGAATGTCAGTCGATTTATCAATCGCTGGGATATGCTGTTATTGATCTTGTTCATTTCAATCTTCTTTTTTCTAGGTTGGGCTGCCAAGCAAATGGCCACACCTTATTCGCTAGGTGTTCCATTACCGATCTCGCTAGATCCGTCTAAATTGCCATTTTACGCGTTAAGAACAGTATTGCGGATGTTCATCGCCTTGATTTTTTCGATTTTTTTCACTTTTTTTGTTGGTGCATTGGCTGCTAAAAATAGGCGTGCAGAACAAGTCATCATCCCAGCTATTGATATTTTACAGTCTGTTCCTGTATTGAGTTTTTTGGCAATAACCATCACCGGTTTTATTCACCTTTTTCCCAATAGTTTATTGGGGCCTGAGTGCGCTGCCATTTTCGTCATTTTTACCGCACAGGTGTGGAATATGGTCTTTAGTTTTTATCAGTCACTTAAAATGGTTCCCTATGATTTATGTGAAGCAGCAGCGATGTTTCAGCTGTCTGCCTGGCAACGTTTTTGGAAAATTGAAGTTCCATTTTCTATGCCTGGTTTGTTGTGGAACATGATGATATCGATGTCGGCCAGTTGGTTTTTTGTGGTGTTATCCGAAGCAATTGCTGTGTCTCATCAAGATATTCGCTTGCCTGGCGTAGGATCTTATATTGCTTTGGCGATTGAGCAACGTGATCTATATGCGGTTGGCTATGCGATTTTAACCATGGTGGTGGTCATTTTTCTTTATGATCAAATTTTATTTAGGCCACTCATCGCTTGGTCTGAAAAATTTAAAGCAGAGCAATCCTCTGATGTGGGAGAATACCAATCTTGGTTGATTGACTGGATAAGAAGTAGTCGCTTGATGGTTAGTTTCGCCACACCGTTGGCCGTATTGAAAGATCGTTTTGTAAATGCGCGATGGTTAAGTCAGTTCGGGCCAAAAGTTTTTAAAGACATCGATGAAAATCGTCAAAAACACATGGAATGGCTATGGAATACAGTGATATTGATCGTTATTTTCAGTGGCGGTTATTTATTATTGGGTTATATTCTGGATGTTCTAAAAGCCAAAGAAATTTTACACGTCTTTCTCTTGGGAGCAGCGACTGGCACGCGAGTGATCGTATTAATTATTTTGAGTTCTTTAATTTGGATTCCTGTGGGTGTTTGGATAGGCTTGCGGCCGCATTGGGCGCAAAAAATTCAACCAGTGATCCAATTCTTTGCGGCTTTTCCTGCTAACTTATTTTATCCGTTGTTCGTTATAGCCATTGTGCAATTTCATTTAAGTGTAGAGGTTTGGGTAACGCCACTAATGATTTTAGGCACACAATGGTACATATTATTTAATGTGATTGCCGGTGCATCAATGATTCCCCGCGACCTTTATCTGGTGGCAAATAATTTCGGTGTCAAAGGATGGCAATGGTGGCGAAGGCTTGCTTTACCGGGTATTTTCCCCTATTACATTACTGGAGCTATTACTGCAGCAGGTGGCGCTTGGAATGCTAGTATTGTTGCTGAATGGGTGAGTTGGGGGAGTACAACGCTTAAAGCAACGGGTCTTGGTGAGTATATCCAAGCGAGTACAATTGCTGGTGATTTTCATAAAATTGCACTGGGAACTGCGATGATGTGTATCTATGTGCTCGTATTTAATCATTTAATTTGGCGCCCCTTGTATCGCTTGTCCCAACAACGATTTAATCTCAATTGAGGCCGTGTATGTTCGAAACGATTATTGATATTAAGCACCTGCGCAAAGCATATAAAAAGGCAGCTACGCAGGAATTGCTGGTACTTGAAGATGTAAATTTCAAATTGCAGGAAGGCGAAATTGTCGCTTTACTTGGCAAGTCAGGTTCCGGCAAATCAACATTGCTGCGAATTATCGCCGGCCTAGTTGCACCAACAAGTGGTAAGGTTACCTATCGTGGACAGCCGGTTGTTCGACCGGTGCCAGGAATCGCCATGGTCTTTCAATCTTTTGCGTTATTGCCCTGGTTGACTGTGCTGGAAAATGTGGAGTTAGGTCTTGAGGCTCAAGGTGTAGGCCGCGAAGAGCGCCGGTATCGCGCCATTGCTGCCATTGATACCATTGGCCTAGATGGCTTTGAATCGGCATATCCGAAAGAGCTATCAGGAGGTATGCGGCAGCGGGTAGGTTTTGCGCGAGCGTTAGTCATTAATCCAGATGTGTTGTTGATGGATGAGCCTTTCTCGGCGCTTGATGTGTTGACTGCTGAGAACTTGAAGTCTGACTTGTTGCGATTGTGGCAGGAGAAAAAAACCAATACCAACGGTATTTTGTTAGTGACCCACAACATTGAAGAGGCGGTGATGCTTGCTGACCGCATTGTACTTTTAGGCAGTGAGCCAGGTAATATTCGTGCGGATCTACCTGTAACGCTAGCCCAACCTCGCGATACAGAAACGCCAGAATTTCGTGCTCTCGTTGATAGCATTTATACGTTAATGACCACAGGTCATGGTGAAAAAGCCAGACATGCTCAGCGTGAACGGCAAATCGGTCTAGGTTATCGTTTGCCGGAAGTGGAGCCGTCTGAATTATCGGGTTTGATTGAAACGATGCGATCGTTTGAAGACCGGATTGATTTGCCAGAGCTTGCTGATGAGTTAATGATGAATGTTGACGATTTGTTTCCGATCTTAGAAACATTAGAAATTTTGGGATTTGCCAAGGTTCTTGATGGTGATATCCATTTGAGTGACTTAGGAAAGCAATTTTCTGAAGCAGATCTTCAAGAGCGTAAGCAACTATTTGCGAAGCAATTGGTAGAAAAAGTGCCATTAGCACGTTACATTCGCAGAGTTTTAGATGAGAAAGTTGGTCATCGTGTGTCGGAGGAGCGTTTTTTAAGCAAACTCGAGGATTTCTTAAGCGAAAAAGAAGCTGAGCGTGTATTACGAACGATGATTGATTGGGGGCGTTATGCCGAATTATTTGCCTATGACTTTAACACCGGGATCTTAAGTTTAGAAAATCCAGGGACTCTTCATTCCGATGCTGCCATCTAACGAGTTACGATGCTTTAACACCTATCGGTACTTAGCCCACATCAACCCATTTCAATGTGGGGTGGGTAGGGCTGGAATTGATTATTGCTTCTTTGATTCTGCTACTAGGAAATTTAATATTTCAAATAAACGCTCTTCTGTTTTCGCCATTTGTAAATCCGTTTTAAATTGATTGTTCACTACAAATGCAGGGACGGCATTAATATGATCTTGGCCCATTAATGCTAGGCCTGCCTTAACGGATAACTCAATACTTGGTGAGTGGGTAAAGGCGCTTTTTGCGGTTTCCGGATTAACACCTTGTTGAACGAAGAAATCAACCATCGCTTGGTCGCTGTTTAGTGAACGTTTATCAGTAAGAATGGCTTTGAATAGGGCGGGATTCATTGTGGAACTCAATGAGAGCGCTTCAGAAGCGTAGAAAGCTTTGGCGTAATATTCCCAGTCTTTATTGAAAACAACGGGTGTTTTCTTAAAATGAATCGCGCTCCCTTCTTGCTCGACCCAGTGGTTCAGCGCGGGCTCCAAACGGAAACACCAGGGGCAGCCAAAACTGAAAAATTCATTGACTTTCACCGCCTTGCCACTCGCTAATTTATTGGATTTGTTAAGTACTTCATAATCTTTACCAGCAACAAAATCAGCGCCATAGCTCATGAACGACACGCAAAACAACACCATTGAAAGTAGGGCTTTTAACATTTTTCACCTGATTTTTTCGAAATTTATTAGTGCGACACGTTAACATTGACAATGGTTACTTTCAAGAGCTCAATAGCACCTTAATACAGCCCAGCCATATAGTTGGCAACAGCGTCCATATCATCCGTGTCCATGCGCACACTGATGTCATGCATGATTGAATTTAAATCATTACTACGTTTTTTGTCTTTGAATGCTTGTAATTGCAATACGGTATATGCAGCGTGCTGCCCGGAAACAACAGGAAAACCGGCTTGTTTATTTCCGGTGCCTTTGGGGCCATGACAGGCGATACAAGCGGTGATGTGTTTATCAATATCTCCACCGCGGTATAGCTGTTCACCACGGGCTAGATATTTTTTAGGGGTGGTCCCCTCTGGAATGGGTTGATGCGCAAAAAAAATGGCTAAATCATCTATATCTTGGTCGCTCAAACCAGCTACCATTGGCGCCATGGTTGGGTCATTACGGCCCCTTTTTTGTTTAAAATCGTGCAATTGTTTGACTAAATAAGCAACGTTTTGCCCGGCAAGATTTGGCCATATTGGATTGCTACTGGCTCCTGTTGGGCCATGGCAAGCAGCGCAAACGGTCGATTTTTCTTGACCCGCTTTGTAAATCCCTGCAGCATAAGTAGCGACTGTGCCATATAAAGCAAGAAATAACACAATTTTTTTCATTGTTGCCTCATCCTTAAAGAATAACTCACCACCGCATTCACAAACGACTATAGTTTAATGGTACACTGCCCCGAAATACTAGTAAAAATTTCAAAAAGAAGACTATGTTAACGAATCCTTATTCACAGGCTAAATTCTTAAAAAGTGCTCCTCGTGCAGATCAATTGCCTGAGGATATTGGTTATGAGGTTGCGTTTGCTGGCCGCTCTAATGCAGGCAAGTCAAGTGCATTGAATTGTTTGACGGGAATTAGACAATTGGCTCGCACCAGTAAAACGCCAGGCCGAACACAATTGATTAATGTTTTTACACTGGCAGATGAGTCAAGGCGTTTAATTGATTTGCCAGGTTATGGTTATGCCAAAGTCGCGTTAAACGTTAAGCGTGATTGGCAAACGAACTTGGCACATTACCTCGAAGTTCGGCAAAGCCTCAGAGGGCTGGTGTTGTTAATGGATATACGCCATCCGTTAAAAGAACTTGATCAATCAATGATTGATTGGGCGTTAAATCGCGAATTACCCGTGCATATTTTGTTGACAAAGGCGGATAAATTAAGTCGTGGCCAAGTGCAAAATACGTTGCTTCAGGTTCGTAGGCACTATGATTTAGCACAAGATTTTATTACGGCCCAGGCCTTCTCCTCTTTGAAAAAGCAAGGTGTTGAAGAGCTTATTTTGGTGTTGAATCAGTGGATGGATATCTAGGGTCAGGTGATATTTATGCAACCATGCCTTTTCAACGCTTGTTAGCTAACGTTAATTCGCGATTTTTTTGATAATGGCTGAAAAGTCTAACCCTCCCATTCCCTGATCAATAAACTGTTGGTACATCGCAGTCGCCTTCGCCCCAATCGGTGTCTCGATGCCTACAGTTGTTGCAGATTGTTGGCTTAAACATAAATCTTTGAGCATCATCGCCGAGGTGAATCCTGGTTGGTAATGATTATTTGCCGGTACGTTTTCTAATAATCCGGGGATAGGCGCGTAGTTACTCATAGCCCAGCATTGGCCTGATGAATTTGACACCACTTCAAATAATTTCTCTGCTGTTAGGCCCAATTGCTCTGCTAGAGTAAATGCCTCGGAGATAGCGATCATAGAAATGCCAAGTATCATGTTGTTGCATATCTTTGCAACTTGGCCACTTCCGGCAACACCCGTATGGATTATTTTTTTCCCCAATACATCAAGAAAAATTTTAGCTTGTGTGAACGCTTGTTCAGTGCCACCAACCATTATCGTCAGCTTTCCTTGGGTAGCGCCAGTCACCCCTCCAGAAACGGGTGCATCAACTGCATGTAACTGGAGTATTGCTGCTTGTTCATGGATATGACGTGAGCTTTTTACATCAATCGATGAGCAATCAATAAACAAGGTATTTGGCTTGGCAACACCCATTAAGCCTTGATCACCTAAACAAACACTTTCTACTTGCTGCCCCGTTTGCAACATCGTAATGACTACGTCTTTGGCGCGCGCTGTGTCCTGCGGGGTCGTCGCGGCAATGCCGCCTGCGACGGTGAAGAAGTCCATTGCACTGGTTTGTAGGTCAAATCCGGTGACTTCATGGCCTGCCTTGACCAAATTAATAGCCATGGGTAAACCCATATTCCCTAATCCGACAAATCCGATTTGCGCCATTTTCTTCCTCTTTCAACGGTGGGTAGGCATTGCAAAAGTGCTTTCTGCTAATTCACTAGTAGGCCATTTGCAAGTGATGGTTTTGAGCTTGGTGTAAAAATGAATACTTTCTGAGCCGTGCATGTTGGTATCACCAAATGACGAGCGTTTCCAGCCGCCAAACGGATGACTTGCTACGGGTACTGGGATTGGGACGTTAATGCCAACCATGCCGACGTGCACTCGTTCAGCATATTCACGAGCACTATACCCTTCGCGGGTAAAAATAGCCGTGCCATTGCCATATTGATGACGATTAACAATTGCCAAAGCTTGTTCGAAATGAGTGGCTCTGACAATCACTAGTACCGGGCCAAAAATTTCATTTTGATAGATCGACATGCTTTCAGTAACGCTATCAAACAAGCATGGGCCAATAAAGTAGCCTTGCGAATGCTGTGGATGCTTGAAATCACGACCATCGATTAATAATTTCGCACCCTCATTAACGCCAGCCTCAATCGCATTCATTACACGTTGTCGGTGTGAACAACTAATCAGCGGTCCCATGTCACTGCCAGGTACGTCTCCGGCATCAATTTTGATGGTTCTTATTAAAGGCGTAAGTTTGCTAATTAATTCCTCAGCCGTTTGCTCACCTACAGTTACAACAACAGAAAGTGCCATGCATCGTTCACCAGCAGAACCAAAAGCGGCACCTACAATAGCATTGGCGGCTTGGTCCATATCGGCATCAGGCATGACCACACAATGATTTTTTGCTCCACCAAAGGTATGAGATCGCTTGCCGTTGGCCATTGCTGTCATGTAGATCGATTCAGCAACCGCTGTTGATGCGACTGCGGTGATGGCGGCAATGTCAGGATGGCCCAACAATTGTTCGACGGTTACTTTATCCCCATGGATACAATTAGCTACGCCAGCGGGCAAGCCCGCTTCCGTTAACAATTCTAATAAACGAATGGGGGCGGAAGGATCTTGTTCTGATGGTTTGAGAATGAAGGTATTACCACAAGCAATGGCGGGAATGATCATCCAGATGGGCACCATCACCGGGAAATTAAATGGTGAGATGCCAGCACAGACTCCAAGCGGTTGGCGTACGGTGCTACAGTCAATTCGGGAGGACACATTGGCAGAAAAAGTGCCTTGTAATTGCGCTACTAGGCCACAGTGAAATTCGACAACCTCAATGGCACGGGCAACAGAGCCTTTAGCATCATCAATTGTTTTTCCATGTTCACGAGTGACAATACGCGCTAAATCTAATTGATATTTTTCCAGTAGTTCACGAAATTTGAAGAGAATATTTGCTCTTTTGACCGGCGCTGTTTGCGACCAGGAGTACCACGCTTCTTTTGCTGTAGAAATTGCTTTGTTGCAAGTGGCTTCTGTCGCAAAACCGACTTGGCCAATTGCTTCCCCAAACGCTGGGTTATAAATATCATGGCTTTTGGTGGGGTTTTCAGTAAATGTTTCCCCACCGATGTAATGAGGTACGGTATAAACCATTGCTAAACTCCTGTAAGCGCGTTAGAACATCATCAAATGTTGCGTGTGTTCAATTGAAGTTATTTTATAATTGTCTACGTCATCTAGAGCGAAGCGAGAGATCTCCTGAATGCTACTGATTTTATGGTTGAGATCCTTTGTCGCAGGTATCCTTTCGATGACGTATTAGGCATTTTTATCTATTATTCGTCAAAAGTTGCTAGGGTCACTTGGTATCGGCGTTGATCGCCGTTTGTTTGTGAACCACGTGTTTCGACAATTTCAACGCGAGCATGATCTCCTGCTTTCTCTAAGGCATCTTGAATCGCTTCGTCAATGCCGGAGTCTGAATACCCGGTATAATCTCCTGCTTTTTTTATAGTCATCCTTTTCATCCTTTCAGGCATAGCAAGTCAGTTTAGCATGTAGAAATGAGAAAATCTTGCCCCTGCTCTTTAACTGATAGCGTGGGTTAATCTAACAGATGTTCCAAGCCATAATATAAGGTATTGAGCAGCTGTACACGCTCGCAGGCGAGAATAACTCCTGGCATAAATGATGAGCGATCGATGCTGTTGTGGGTAATGGATAGTGTTTCACCGGTGTTACCGAAGATGACCTCTTGGCGCGCAAGAACGCCTGGCAAACGCAGGGAGTGGATATTCACATCATGGTATGTTCCTCCTCGCGCGCCGGGTACTAATTCTTTAAGTTGTAATTGGTTTTTTTTATCACGGCGGGCGGCGTCAATCATTTCTGCTGTTTTCATTGCTGTTCCGGAGGGGGCATCTAATTTTTGTTGGTGATGTGTCTCGATAATTTCTACTTCAGGTAAAAAATGTGCAGCGGTTGCTGCAAAGCGCATCATAAGTACCGCGGCAATTGAAAAGTTGGGGACAATAATACCCCCTAGTTTTTGTTCCTGACACATTTGCTGTAGTGTCTTGATTTGTTGAGGAAACAAACCACTGGCTCCAATGATAGGGTGGGTGTTATTTTTAATGATCGTTAAGCTGTTGTCATAAACACAGTCTGCGCGGGTGAGCTCAATGACGATATCTGCTTTAGTCGTTATTATGGCGTGTTGTAAATCATCTTCACGGCCTAAACTTGCTACTAATTCGAAGGAGGGGTGCTCGTTAATGGTCTCGCAGGCAAGTCGGCCCATTTTTCCCCGGGCTCCATTAACAATAACTCGGCTATTCATTATTTCTCCGCGCATGAGGTGCTACTAAATAAAGGGGTTGTTAATTGTCGTCATCAACGGGTTTTCTTTTTACTTCGCCATGTGCGATTCTCCAGGCCCACACTGTGGCCGGGATCCAGCCAATGACTGTGGCTTGAAGGATAAGCGCAATCAGCGCCCCACCAGGGTTATCGTCCATTAGTAAGATGACCCATGGTAAAAATATCGCCAACCCCGATAAAAAAAAACGTTTCATAAAAGAGCGTTTCATCTGTAACTCCCTTGAGTTGTAAAGATTTAATTATACCTCGCATAAATTATTTTGCGAGGGTTTTGCATTTTAGGTCCTCGTTTCAACTTGCAAAATTCGGTCGAACGTTGTACATTGCATGCTCATTCCAGGGCAATGCCTAACGTCGTTGTCAGTCTAGTACACGCTGCAGCGAGAGTCTATTAATCAAGGGTCATAGCATGAGTAAGCAGGAGCTGCATCCGCGCACTGAAATCATTAATAAAAAACAAAAAAATCAAGCTAAAATAGCCCGCAATGAGGCATTAAATTGGCTCGCTACCTTTTTCCCTGCTGTTTTTGACAACAGCGTGTCTATTCAGCCGTTGAAACTTGGCATTATGGACGATATCTTAGAACATGCGAATGAAGCCTTTGCCGCGGGTATATCCAAAAGCAAGCTACGAGAAGCCGTGGTGATATTTACCCGACGAGTTGATTATTTGACCTGCCTTAAAGCGCGTGAAATGCGAGTTGATTTAGCGGGTAATCCTGTCGCACAGGTGAGCGAAGAAGAAGCGAATCTGGCAGCGATGAAAATAAAAAGACGAGTGGAAAAAAGTTCAAAAAATGCGCGTAAAGTCCTTGCTACTAAAGCGTCAAGCCATAACCATTTTGTATTCAATGATCAGATAAAATATCATGCAGAACATCAAAATAGTTTACTGGGTTCCGAAGATACATCTTCGTACAGAGCTCAAAGTAATATCCCTCGTGCGGCGCCAGTGGTTATTAAACATAAATCGACACGTGCATACGATCCTGATGCCGTTGCTCGTCTGAAAGAAAAATTGGGGTTGTCGCTTAAGCGAGATGTGAGTAAGGAAATTTCTTAAATATTCTGACACGTTCAACGCTTCTAATGTTAACTCAACTGTGCTTGGATAATTTCTAGCTGATTTGTGCCGCCCTCTTGTCCAAAAAAATGGCCTCTGGTGAGGAGTATAAACGTGTTTTCCTCGATTAGCCCAAGCTTTAACAAGTGATTCAAGATGTGTTGATTGATATCACTTGATTGGATGTGGTTATAATCAAAAAATAAGGGAAAGACATTATTAACGAGGCTTAATTTGTTGACGGTTCCCTTGTTCGCGGTGATGGCATAAATGGGTACAGTGCTGTGTAAGCGTGACATCCAAATAGCAGTGGCACCTGATTCGGTCAGTGCTAATATGGCTTTGACTGGGAAATGATTGGCTGTATACATTGAAGCCATTGCAATCGCTTGATCAGCGCGTTGGTAATTACACGATTCAGCGTCTATGTGGTAATAAAAACCGGCGTGCTTTTCAGCACTTCGACAAATTTTATCAACCATGGTGATGACTTTTACCGGATATAGTCCAGTGGCGGTTTCAGCCGACAGCATCACGGCATCGGTGCCATCGAGTATGGCATTGGCAACATCCGATACCTCTGCCCGTGTCGGTTGGGGATGGCTGGTCATTGATTCCATCATTTGTGTCGCTGTAATAACGACTTTATTGAGCTGTCTTGTTTGTTCTATGATTCGTTTTTGTATGGCCGGGACTTCTGCCGCTCCAATTTCAACGCCGAGATCTCCTCGTGCCACCATAATGGCGTCTGCAGCCGCTATGATTTCAGCCAAATTATTTAAGGCTTCAGTGCGTTCAATTTTGACAATAATCGGCATGTCTTTCGCATTGAATTGCGCTAATAACTGACGGGCGGTGTGAATATCAGATGTATCTTTGACAAATGATAACGCTAAATAATCAACGCGTGCTTCGACGGCGGTTTTCATATCCTGCTTATCTTTGTCAGTGAGGGCACCTGC
>CAMBDN010000001.1 GCA_945865355.1 Legionella genomosp. 1 | reverse complement strand
GTTTGGACCCACCTGATCCCATCTCGAACTCAGAAGTGAAACCTACGCGCGCCGATGATAGTGTGGGGTTTCCCCATGTGAAAGTAGGTCATTGCCAGGATTTTATTACCCTAAAGCGGCTCTATAGCCGCTTTTTTTTATTACAAATTATCCCCTCTTTGTTTGTGTTCATATCACGACTTTTTAATGTGGTCAAATCCACAGAAAGAATCCTTGTTTAACTTTGCGTAAACCCGTTATATTGACAACCCAGGTGTTTCTGTTTATAATCTGACCAAATTTATTGTTTCAATTCATAGTTATAGGATTAGAAGATGGCAAAGCATCGATATAAAGATTTTTTTGGCAACGAATTTGCGTTAGATGAAATAAATAATAGCAATAGTATCAGTCAAATTGAGGAGCTATCGTTGGTTTCATTAAGTGACGAGGAGATTGCGGCAAGAGTTGTTGTGGTTTCAGAAAATCAGGGTAGAGCCAAATATGCCTATCTATTAGAGGAGTTAGCCACGCTCTTTAAAGTGAATAATTACCAACGTTTAAAAAGCTATTATACACAAGAAGATATTACCGATAAAATTCCAGCATTTAAGAAAATTGCTGTTTATTTTGAAAGAGAAGCGGCGAGCTATAATGCCTATATTTTAAAGAAAAACCCTGATTTTGTACCTTTATTAACGGTTGCTATTGAAGTATTGCTTGATCAAAAAGATGGTGGAAGGCTCATTGATGCGGCGAGGGATGAAATTAATGCAAATCAAGACCCAAGAATGGTTGATTTCTATGCGGAAATTGCTGCATTTGATGAGGAAAAAAGGAATGAGTTTAACTCCTTGTTTATTCTTAATCGTACAATTTTTGCGTTACAGGGTTTTCCTTATATCACGTTTCCAACCAAATGGGAGCCAAGTGATCGTTTGGTGCCGGTTCAGGGTGGATATCTACCAGAGTACCAGATGTATCAACATTTTGTGAGAAACGGTAATTACCATCAATTCCCTCATAGAAATGTAATGGTTGGTGATTTAATCAGATCTCCAGATGATGCTTGTTTGCATTCTTGGGGATACGATGTTCTATATTTGTTACAAGAATATTTTATCTCACAAGGTATGCAAATTAATATTTTCTCAAGAGAAAATGCGACTGCTTTTGCTAAGGAACAGGACGTAAAAAATAGAATTACATCAAAGATGAGTACCGTATTAGTAAGTGCTGAGTGGGGTGAAAAGGTTTTTGAAAGGGTCAAGCATGATGCTGATCTAACCAACTATGTTAGTGAAATTACCGAGAGAACAGAAGCACGAAAGGCCCTTCTTCAGCGTGTGTTACTGGCGTTTAAATCCTCAACGTCTCAATATACTAAACAACATATTCAGCAATCAATTAACGTTTTTTGTGATGAAGCAATGCGTATCGGCGGAAAGTTAGCAAACGATATGAGTGATGATTCACTTTTTAAAAATACGCTTGGCAATGAGTTGACGACGCTGGCTCATGTTCATTTTAAACACCAAAATAAAATCCTTAGGATTCTTGCTGATTGTGTTTTTGTGCCTTTAGGTATTGTATCCGGTGGTCTTTTGTTGCTCGCTAAAAAACAGTTAACTGGAAGTTATTTCTTTTCTAATGCTTTAACGACCAGAGAGGAAAGATTGAATTCAGCGCTACAATTGTTGCATGAGGACTTTTCAGTTGCCAGGAGTCAATTGTAGGCATGAGATCATGGTTGCCAACAGGACGTGTTCGTTGCCGTCTTATTATTCGTTTGATCAATGCTAAAGGTAGCACAGGTGGTATCTAGTGCTTGTGTACCCACGGGGGTAGCGGTGAATGTGTAGGTTGTCGGTGCTAGATTGGTCAAGGTGATAGTATAGTATCCTTGTGGTGTTGTTTGTGGAAAAGCTGGAAGTGCGGCACAAGCCGCTTGATAAGAAAATGTTTGTGCATAACAGCGCTCTATAATGGTCTGATCTGCAGTTAATGTTGCTAGTGCATCGGAACGATGTGACTTGAGTATCCATGTGCGGTAAGACGGATAGGCAATGCTCGCAAGCACCGCCACAATCGTGACGACAATGAGCAGCTCGATGAGAGTAAAGCCTCTCATCGTTTGTTGTTGGCATTTATATGTCGAGTTATCCATCGTTAACCACTCCTTATTGCAGTTGCCACCAGGCTGTTTGTCTTGAGTTATTGTTGGGGTTAATAATAGAGATCTGCTGTCCCGTTGACATGGTAATCAATTGGGTCATGTTGTTATTACTGTTGGCGCCAACATTGACAGGAGCACTAGCATAACCTGACAACAATCCTATGCCTACAGGATTTTTTCCAGCGTACACGTCACTGGAGTTAATGGTTCCGCTCGCGTTGATGTCAAGTTGCGACGTTGGAAATGCGCCACCAGTCTGATAATTTATATCGATAAGCATCGATGAGGCGACTCCGCACGCATTGGCTGCTGGAGTATTCAATGTTGTTATGAACGAGCCATTGATCAATAGCGGTGTGGTTATTACTCGTTGCCCTGGGGTCGGTAAGTCGTCATACCACCCATAGTTGGTGCCCCAATTGACGGCCAAAGAAGTGTTAGTCAAAACATCTTGAGGTAAACCTGAAGTTGCTGCCGCAACCAATGTCAGCGTTTGGGCTTGTAAATTGGCACGATGAATGACGGTTGACAATGCTGGTTTGTCCCAGACACCATAAATGGATTGGGTTTGGGTGTTGGTCAGATCGCTTGAAGTTAAGAATTGGCCTGTGCCAAACATCACAAAGAGGCCTTGGTATCTTGGGTAACTGGGGTTAAGAGTGATTACTGGTGGCATGGTGATTGGTTGTGCGGTGCCGCTGGAATCACGCGCTTGAAATAATAGCCTTGCATGCCATGAAGCAGGGCTGGTATTGCCGACATCCACGGCCCATAAATTACCCTGTAAGTCCCCCGCATAAATTTGAGTAATAGGCTGACCTTGTAGGCCGTCATCTTGACCAACAGCCACTGTAGATAGACCGTTGGGATTTGCTGCGTCGCAGGTACCGGCAACAGCTGCACAAAGGTCTATTTTTGATATCATTTCTCCCGTTTGTGGGTCAACGGCATACAATATTGTTTTATTGGTGGTGCTGTTGTAACCATTGCCAAAAAAAACGGCAAATTTTAATGTTGTACTACTACTGGTACTGATCTGTGCGATTTTCGGTTGACTATAACTTAAGCCCATGTCTGCATCGCTAAATTCCCATAGAACGGCGTTGGCAAGCAGATTTTCGGTGGTGAGGCTAGCCGGATTGGTAACATCTAGACTATAAATAGTTTTACCGCCACCGCCTTCTCCTCCAACGACCAGGGTGTGCCAGCTACCATCGGAGAATTGAACATCCCCAGATTGTGGTGAGCTATCAACAAAATACAAGTGGTTTTGATTATAAAGTGGTGCGGTTAAGTTATGCAGATTGCTAAATACTCCATTGGGTATAAAAGCAAATTGTTCTACTCCCGTACTAGCAAGAATAGCATGTAGCATACCGTCATTTGCCCCGAAGTAAAGCATCGCAGGTCGGCTAGGATTAGCAAGAACATAGCTCACATAGCTTGATGATGAGAAAAATAATGAAGCGTTAGCTGGCGGACCTACATATACCGGTTTGCTGCTGACGATATCGCCTAAGATATGTGAGCGGTTACGAAATGTACCGCCATTGCGCTTTTCTAAGCTTGTGACACCGCGAAGATACGATAACCTGCTCGAACCCAGTGTGTCAGCTGGTTGCAGTTGTGTTTGTTGTGCTGCACTGATATTAGCCCATTGAAAAGGGGTTCCACCACCTGCGCCACTGTTAAGTGCTGGATTCCAAGTAGCAATTAATCGAGTTGATTGTGCGTCAAGTAATGTTTGTGCAGACCAAATCGTTGAACCTACTGGAACGCCAGATGTAGCGCTTAATGCTTTTGCGATAACATTGCCGGTCCAGTCTTGATAAGGGGTGTCGTTGCCATTAAAACTGGTCTGAAATTCTTTAATGTTCGCTTGTAGATGCGTGGAACTGAGTGAGGCTGCAGTACCTGATAGTGATTCATTCTGTAACGAAATTAAAATTGAATTAAGATTGTTTACCAATGCGGTTGGGCTGCTAGCAGGGTAGTAATTGATGGTATGCCCTGCTACAGCCATTGCTGTCAGTGTAGAGGCGGCTAAAGCGTTCTGGGTTGGGTCAACCCCTGCGCCCAAACCGATGACAAAGGTCTTTACATTAGCGGCCCACAAATTGGCTAGTGTGGTAATCGTGTCAGTCAAGGCTTGATTATTCGTGGTATTGAGCGAACCATCGGTGTTAAAGGTTGCGGTAACTCCATAACCGGTTGCTGCTGCACTACCTAATGGTGGCCAAGCTTTGCCTGCTAGATCTTCAGTAGGCAATCCGTCAGAAATCAATATGACATATTGTTTGGGTACGCAACTAGGGGTTGTTATAGGAATCGAAGCCAAATAATTTTTTGCGGTACTTAACAGACCTGCCATGGGTGATTGACCTGCAACTGCTTTAATTTCAGTGGTTCCGGTATTGTTGGTTTCTGGGTTGAGAAAGGGGACAAAATTGTTGATAGCGGCGGTTACACTAGCCGCTGTTATAGTAGGACCTGCTGATTTCAAGGTTACTTTCGTAAGACCCGTTGCTGCGGCTTGGCTACCTCCATAACCGAAGCCCCTTTTTCCATATAATACTTCGCGTGAATAAGGCACAAATCCTGCATTCGTAGGACCTGTTGCAAACCGACCAATGCTGGGGCTTGTACGGTTATAGGAAAGCAAAACACCATAGCTATTGTAATTGGCTAGGGAGAAATTGGGCGGATATGGGGTGGCAGGACTCGGGCCAACTGTAGGACTAGAGTAAGTTACAAAAACTCCGGGCTGACTCCCTGCGTAGAGAACGTCATTGATGCTAGGATCATCACTGGATGAACCAATTTGTATATATTGGTTGGCGGACAGTGTTAAAGCACCATAGAAAGCAGCCATAGAGGTGCAATTGCTTTGCACAGTCGTTGATGCGGTGGTGTATTGATAGCATGGGTTTGTTACATACCGATTACCGCTTATCTGATTATTGGTAAAGATAAATCCGCTTGATGGTGGCGACATATAGTATACCCACGTGGTGTACTTGCTGGTACCGCTGGTATTATAGGTTGCTAGCGCAAAATCAGTATTTTGCATATAAGCATTGAGGATGGCTAATACCCCGGCTTTAGCTACATTGAGCCGACTGGGGCCATTATCAACCAAGTTCCCATTCTGTGTTACAGTGTAGGGTGCATTGCCGCTACCGTCAGCGGCTTGAACAGGTGGAGTGAACCCGGTAGGTACTGAATAATTTAACGGTGAGCTTGAACTGTTCAATGTACTAAAGTTACTGCCTAGGGAGCCGGAGCCCACCATGATAGCACCACTCAGGGTGCCATCCATCGATTGCGAATTACCAATTAAAATGAGGACTTGTGGATGAGTGGGGTCTGCCAGTTCAAGGGGGAATTGCGAGACGTTTAACGACGCGGTTGCGTTAGTAAGGGATGGGATCAAACCTGATAGCGATGCAACAAGCATAGCCGCGCGGAATGTAGCGCTAATACCTTGCCTATCTTTTGCCAGATGATTCATCCCTTTGTGATTTGTATTAACATCTATCGTCTTCATCATAGCATTCCTCTTATAACTGTATTTTTACGGTGCTCTGTAATATAACGGGCGATCCACCACTCGCACCAACGGCGCGAACGGTAATACGATATACTTGGGTTGGTAAATCTAAATTCTGTCCACCTGCGATGACCGAAGGCAACTGTTCAATAATAAATGCGGCTTGTGCATTAGAACTGCCTTGAAAGCTGGTGATCACGGCTCCCGCGTTGGTCCAATCGACTGTTGTCCATAATGGGGCCGCATTTGGGTTAAATAAATAGAGACCATTGGCATTGGCTAAAAAGCCAGAAGTTGAATAGGTGTTGGCAAATAGATTGTTTGTTGCGTCATTCAGTGCCCCTTGAGCCGTTTGAAATGCAATTTGTGCATCAGTGGTATTGGTAGCGATACGTGTTTGTGTGCTGTTAAATGAAACCTGAGCTACTGCTACAATGGTGAGTACGATCAAGACCAATATCGTAATGATCAAGACAGATCCAGTCTCTGGATGTCCTTTGAATGTGGTGTTCATAATACCGAATTCCTTAAGTTAATCGTCATTAGATACACATGTCGTACTCGATTGTCAGCTGGCACATTGACCGTTGTTCCTAACACCGAGTATGTCGTTGGGGATAGTGTGCCGGATCCCTGTTGGCCTTCGATCAGAAAACCTAGACGAATTGAAACGATTTGTCCCCAATTAACGACATTATTCGCTGAAACATATTGTGTTGGGGTGCCCGTCGTACCAATACCATACAGTACCTTCATGGTTTGAACCCCGGGGACTAGCGATTGTATTGTCCATGTTCCTCCTGCATTCAATGTGGCACGCACTAATGAGCTTTGCCCACCTGGATCTTGTGCTACAAAAAAAGCAGTTTGTGTTAACGGGATAAATTGCGCACCTATCGGGTAATTGACCAGAAATGCGCTGTTAGCATTAGCCAACGCACCAGCGGAGGCGGCATGAGAAATGGTGGTGCCTGCGACGGCAGTAATGGCAAACACCGAGGCTTTTAAACAATCAGACACTCCACCAAACTGGCCGGCGGTTACCCCTGTGGAACTTTGTACCACGACTGAGTTTGTACCATTGGTCGTTGCTGTTATACCAATGGGCAGGCTACCAGGAACGGCTCCAAGTAAGACGAGAACATCACTGGTTGCTTCAACGTTTCCAGTGAGTGAGGCGTCGAGAGTTGGTGACCAATTATTCGCGGTGTTGCTGTTGGGGGCATTCTCCTGTGTGATGGTAATGGGGTTGGCTATGCTATTGTAACCCATAACCATACTAGGCGTTGTTCCCAGTGTACCGAGTGGAGGGGGCCCTCCCGCATTAAGATTGGAAAGTGATTGCAGTACCGTCGTGCAGCCACAAAAGCCTGCGGCACGAATCGTTGGTGTAACAAGTCCTGCAATAGCACTTTCAGCATTTTGGATAATCGCTTGAGATACATTGGTCCTGTAGGTGTTTTTCTGCGCGATATAAACGGCAATGACGGCGGTCGACAAGATAACACCGAGCGTCAGCCCTATCATTATTTCAACCAATGAGAAACCGTTTGTAGTTTTCATAATTGGCTCTGGATGATAAGTTGAGTCGGTGCAGGGTTAGTGATCCCTAAAGCTTTTTGCGCTGGGCTGTCATCCCATTGCACAGTCACGGTAACGGTGGTGTTTACCCCGGCAACGGCTACAGCGATAGAGCCACACCCATTGGGTAACTGAGCTACGTCTGTTGCCAGCCAATACCAAGTATCATAGGATGCCATTTGGTTTGAGCTGCAAACAGTGGTGTCACAATTTGTTGTAGGAGCACCTGGAGGTGTTGGTGCTCCTGCTAGAACCAAATTGCTTACTGTGTAGTTGCCGTTGATGGCTGCTTGCCTATTTGCATAGATGCGGTCAAGAATATCATAAGCAGACTGTGAGGCCTGTTGTCTAATATAGCTAGAACTATTTGCTTTGTGGGTCAGTAGCAACATTCGTGCGATTCCTAGCATGCCTATCGCTAAGATCACCAATGCTACCAAGACCTCAAGCAGAGAAAAACCTTGTTGGTATTTTCTCTTCAACATATTCATCGCAGAGCCTCCTATGGGCACGTAAGTGCACCACCGTCCCAGACCGCCACTCCCATTGTAGTGCTTGTTTGTATAAATCCCGTAGGTAGTACTTCTACTGATCGAGCAAAAGTAGCACCTCTATTATCACAAGTTTTGAAATTAGCTTGGGTGGTTGCGATGCCACGTGAATCAAATGTCACGCTGTTCGCCGCAACGCCAGCTATCGCTACGTTAGACAATACCGGATCGTTAGGAGCTGTAAAGAACGATTGAAGTAATACATTACCGCCCCCAGCGGGTTGTCTAACTATTATCCAACCACTTTGCCAATTTGCCCCACAAACGGTCGATCCTGCGGCACCAGCAGGACATGTCATGACGTTGACATTCTGACTGACTGCAGTATTACGGGCGTAATTAAGAGCATTGGCAAAGGCGTCCGTTTGCGCAGCGATACGACTATTCATCACTGTCGCTTTAAACGAGGGAACAGTAACCGCCAAGAGTATTGCCATGACTGTGACAGACACCAAAAGCTCAACCAAAGTAAAGCCCGCTACACGAAGAAATAGCAAGTGCTTGTTGGTTGTCATATCACCCACGTCCATCCCCTTTAATGTACAATAATTGACAAATATGTATTATATATAGCATAGTAAAGGTTCTGTGTAATCTCCTCTTTATTCCTGACATTTTACCGTTAAAACTTGTGCAATCAGCTTAGATAATAGTTGATAACTTTGTTGTTTGTTGGATGTGGGGCGCCAGGCAACGCCAATGTCTCGGTGGGCATTTTTAGCTGAGGGGCTTTGGCATACCAGATCAGTTCCAGTTAATATGCCACTATTTATCGCCATTTGAGGCAAAAAAGTGACCCCCAATTGACTATTTACCATCTGGGTTAAGGTATGCAAACTAGTGGCGTAAAACGGATTTATTTTTCTACTTTCTTGTAGTTCACAAGCCTGCAAGGCATGTTTGGTCAGGCAATGTTCGCGTTCTAATAAAAAAATACTCTCATCAGGCCAGGTTGCTATATCTTTATCAAACGCCTGATGCAACCAATTTTTATGCAGTACTAATTTAAACGCATCAAAAGCCAAGACTTTGGTATGAAATGCATCGGTTGGATAGGGTAGAGCTAGCAATAACAAGTCAATCTGCCCTGTAGCGAGAGCCTGCAATAAATTATCGGTGGTGTCTTCGCGCAGTAATAACCGCAATTCTGGATAATGCTCTTCAGTTAGGCTAACAAGCTCACTTAAGATGAACGGTGCTATGGTTGGAATGCAACCCAAACGTAATGTTCCTGAGATTGGTTTACCTTGATGTTGAGCGTAATCAGTCAGTTCATCAAAGCGCAAAACCAGCAATTGACTCTGGCGAACAACCTCCTCACCCAATGGGGTGAAAATGAACGTCTTATGGTCTCGTTCCAATAATTGCACCCCTAAGACCTCTTCTAAATTAAGGATAGAAGCACTTAATGTCGATTGGCTGATAAAACAAGCTTCAGCGGCTTGTCCAAAGTGTTGATGGTGATGTAGTGCTAATAAATATTGAAGTTGCTTAATGCTAGGTAATTTTTTCATTAATATTTCCGATTTAAACAATCTGTTTTATTCATTTTAAATGATTAGAAATTCAATTTATAGTTAACATGAGTCCAAAAAAATAATTAATTTTAAGTGGAGAACATCATGCTAACGATTGGTCAAAAAATTCCTAATTTTAATATCATCGCGGTGAAGCCTGGTTTTAACCATCATGAAGAGCATGGTGAAAGCGCTTTTGAGCCGATAACTGAAACAAGTTTTACAGGAAAATGGAAAATCATATTTTTCTATCCCAAAGATTTTACCTTTGTTTGTCCAACAGAAATTGTTGAGTTTGCCAAACTAAACAATGAGTTTGTTGACAGAGATACGGTTGTACTTGGCGGTAGTGGGGACAATGAGTTTGTCAAATTGGCCTGGCGTCGAGAACATAAGGATTTAGATCAACTCAATCAATATAGTTTTGCTGATCCACAAGGCCAACTGATTGATGGCTTAGGGGTACGAGATCCACATGCAGGTGTTGCCCTACGCGCAACATTTATCATCGATCCAGAAAATATGATTCAGCATGTCAGCGTGAATGCCTTAAATGTAGGTCGTAATCCACAAGAAATACTCCGTATCCTGGATGGTTTACAAACCGATGAGCTGTGTCCTTGTAATCGTCCAGTGGGTGGGACAACGCTATAAGAATGGAAGGCGTTTAAGGAGGGCTTTTATAAATGCATTTAACAAATACCACCGTTCTTCCCTCCCTTTGTCAAAGGGAGGGAGGGTCAAGTTGGTACCAATGGCAGTCTTACTCCATAAGTCTCCCCTTTTGAAAAAGAGGGACTAAGGGGGATTTGTTATAAAAGAATTTAACCTAACTCTCCGTTTTCAAAGGGAGAGATTTTAATAATGAGGGAATATCATGAATATAGAACTATTAAAAGAAAAATTACCTGATTATGCGAAGGATATACGTCTTAACTTGAGTAATTTATTTGGCAATGTCTCACAATCGGGTTTAACGGAGTCCCAGTTTTATGGTACGGCTTTAGCTGTGGCATACAGCCTACGTCAAGCCGATCTGCTTGCCGCAATTAAACATGAAGTGAGTTCGTCACTGTTCACCGAACTTGATTTTGCAGCAAAAACAGCAGCAACCATCATGGCAATGAATAATGTCTATTATCGCTTTGTTCATTTAGCGGAGGATGCAGAATTCACTTCCATGCCTGCAAATTTACGGATGAATGGGTTGCGGTCTCATGGCGTGGATCAAATGGATTTTGAATTGTTTGCCTTGGCTGTTTCTGCTATCAATGGTTGCGGTTTATGTATTAGTTCGCACGTGCAACAATTATTGCAACATGGGATAAGCACAGCTACCATGCAAACAACGATTCGTCTTGCTGCAACGTTAAATGCGGTGGCACAAGCGTTGTTTGATAGTAATCAGTAGGAGTTTTTATGGCTAAGATAAAAGATAAGGTCGTGTTTATAACGGGCGCATCAAGCGGGATCGGTATGGCTTGTGCCAGGCAGTTTGCAGAGGAAGGTGTCAATCTATTATTGTGTGCTCGGCGACTTGATCTTCTTAATCAGCTGGCAATGCAATTACAGCATGAGTATAGCGTTGATGTACATACGTTTGCTTTAGATGTCCGCCAGCGTGTCCATGTCAGCGAAACAATAAAGCAGCTCCCAGTAAAATGGAAGAACATCGACATTTTAATTAATAATGCTGGTTTGGCTGCTGGGCTTGATTTGATTCATGAAGGAAATATTCAAGACTGGGAGGACATGATTGATACGAATATCAAGGGATTACTGTATGTGACCAGAGAAGTTTTGCCACAAATGGTTGCTAGGAACAGCGGCCATATTATTAATATTGGTTCGATTGCAGGACACCAAGTTTATCCAAGGGGTGCGGTATACAGTGCAACCAAACAAGCGGTGAATGCTTTGTCAAATGGATTACGTATGGATTTATTTGGCACAAAAATTAGGGTGAGCACGGTTGATCCGGGAGCTGTGGAAACCAATTTTAGTGCGGTTCGATTTAAAGGTGATACCCAACGCGCTGCGGCAGTTTATGAAGGAATGGAACCGCTAAAACCCGAGGATATTGCTGACACCGTGATGTATTGCGCAACTCGTCCACCACACGTCAATATTAGTGAGGTGATCATTATGCCAACAGCACAAGCCGCTGCTACTATGGTGTATCGGGAGGTAACAGAGAAGTAGCTGTATGCAGGATCTCCCACAGAGATCCCGCATTTTGCTGCATACGAGCTAGGGTTTGTTAGGCTAGCAATCGTGTTGTTCGTCGTCCTAATGTGACGCTAAAATTTCCCGGGTTGGATGGTCGTTTGTCTCCCTAAGGTGGGTAACAAGAGCCTCGCTACGCATAAGTACCTCTTTAGCAAGCGTTTGCACATGGCCTGGTAGATGAGGCAAATACTTCTGCAATGCTTTACTTAACGTGCTTAGTGATTCATCGGTTAAAGGTTCATCTCTGCTAATATGCTTATTATTAAATGAAAGCAGCTTACCCAGCACGTTTGTAATAACGGCTCTATCATCGTGTGTAAACCAATGGGAAATCCGTTGTCCAATGGTTTGTGTGCGTAAATGGTTTCTCTCATGATATACATTCAAAGCCTGATGTAATTGCTGCGACAATTCAATCATCTCTTTATTGCAGAGGGCTTTGTAGTTTTGGAAGGATTGAACAACACTTGTGTCTTGCACCCATGAGCGTACCACTAAATCTTCCATTTGATTTAAGGTGCTGAAGAAACGGCTATGACCGCTCTTATTGAGCATGAAATATCGATTTTGATTATCGATGATATCTTGTCTCATCGCATCCATTCTGGCTTTGCGAATCACATGAATGACCTCTTCATAACGGCTCTGTGTTCTTCCTGACCCGTTTTCTAGATGTCTCATCACCTGTTGTTGCAATTCTGCAAATTGGTTTTTACGTGATGATGATTTAAACCAACTGGATTGATAGTTTCCTACCAATTGATCTAAACCATCCTTCATTGAACGGATGTTCGTTTGGTGCTCAGGCGATGACCAATTAAGTTGCGGCGCACCAATAATTGCTAACTCATCAGCTAGTCTAAGCAAGCCACTTTGTTGGGTTACGCTCAAATCACGATCTAATAACACGTTAGTCTTTGGCCGATGAGCCAAGCACTTTTTAGTTTCGGAAATGTATAAATTAAATCCATATTGTAACATGGATTGATTGTCTTTGTTGTTCCATTGAAAAGCATTTGTATCCAAATCCGCACGGTAATCTTTACCGGTTACAAAGGCGCTGTGATTGAGCAAGTGCATCCAAATAACACGTTGATTTCGCAATGATTCAGAGTCTTTTTCGAAATCAAACAACTCTGCCAATTTAGCGTCTCTTTGCATAGACTCTACGTCGCCGCGAGATGACTTGGCTGCCCGGTAAAACCAATCAATGACTTGTTTTACCTTCAGGTGTCTTCCTGGATGAACGTGGGTATGCAAATAGTGAGCAACATTATCAAAAAGTATTTGATCAGTCGCCAAGGCGCCTTGACCTTGCATCAACAATAGTAACTGCTCCACGGTTGCATCGTTCATTTCATCTTGTTTAAAACGATTAACCCCGAGGATTAAATGATCCAATGCCTGTGGAGTTTGCGTTGTCGATCCTGCGGCCTGGATCAATACTGTGGCTAGGTGAGCAACGCGTATTGCGCTCAGGTCGACGTCTTCACCGTAACTCAATAGAGTGACTAGAACACTGGGGTTTGCTTTGAGTTGTGTTTGATGTTTCAGTAAGACAGGAAGCAGCGCTAATAACTTGTCAGATGGTAATTGCAGCAAGCGGTGATGGTAGACCGCCTTTTCTTCCACAGTAAACAGGGCCGTTGTTGCTAGGATCTCGTTTAAGATAGAAAGTGCTTGGCAACACTCAGAGAAGATAACGTCATCTATTTTGTTATCCAAAGCTGTTCGCAACAACGCGGATGATTCTAGATCGTTAAATCGCTGGTCGGTAAATTCGCGCATCAGCTGGCTTAGGATAATACGACGTTCTGGCTGAGCAACGAGCAAATCCAGTTGGGCTCTTGCTGTTGGTGCTGACTTTGCAAACGCTAGATACCAACTGGCGCCGGTATTAAAGGCCGGGGGCTCTTTTTCAGTCAGTGTTTGAAGAAAGCTACGATAGGTTGGCAAAATTGAATTGATAAGCGTTGTTACATCACCTTTCTTGTTCCAGTGGCTTAGCCATTGTTCAAGACTTTTTAGACTTTGTTGAGTTCCTTCCGCGGTAAAGTGGGGATTTAATCGATCGGCCATATTGAACTGCGGAAGCATTTGCCAATGCTTTTTTTGCAGCTGACAAAGGAGTGCGGGTGATATATGTTTGAATGCGATGAGCATGGATTGGAACCATGATTTTCCAGCCCCACTCAGTCCAACCTCAAGCAACTCACTGATAGCCGTCAAGTTGCTATTTTCGGCCATATGTAGCCACAGGGTTTGTAATTCAGTGCGGTGAGTTCCTTCGTTCAAATTCCACCATTTGGCTGTTTTATCTACCAATTTAACAAAGGTGCCCCAATCTTTTCTTTCGTGAAACTGTACCATCACCTTGTTAAATGCAATGAGGAATGGCCCTTTTTCGCTGGGAGGTAACTGGTTGATTAAGCCTTCGCAGCGAGTTTGCATGCGCAATCGGTGCGTGGGTGAATGACCGTTCATTGCTTTTTGCAACAATTTAAAGGTTGCTGCCTCTTGACCAGGTACCGAACTATTGGCCAGCCCCCAAAGGGATTCATTGTCAGTGAAGGACATTGGACGTCCAGATAGACGTTCAGTCAGTAATGGGCCAGGGAGAGAAAGCGACATGAACTCAAGGTGATGAAGGTATTCCTCACCCCAAAGTTGTTGTTCCTGCTGCGAAAAAGTCCCGAGGTAGCTAATCAATGGTAGTAATAGCTCCACTCGGTCTTTTGCACTAACGAAACCAGTCTGTTTTTGCCAGTCGGTGATTTTATCTTGTAAATCCGTGGTTAATTTACCCATTTGGAACACAAAAAGTGCTTTATTGTGTGATGAAACTCCCTCGAACAACTTAGCCTCATCAGGCGTCTCTAGAGCAGATTCTCTTGCTGCTTGGTACGCTGCTGATGGTTGTTCTATTTGCGAGACACGGATGGTTAATTGGTTGATGAACTCATTGAGCGTCTTCATTTGTGTGGATTCGCGGGTAAATTCATGCAACACCCTTAGATCCCGCGCTAAAATGGTAAATTGTGCTGGAACTCCAGTTAGTAATTCGCGATCGCCAGGTACCATCGGTAGGCTAGCCAGAACTGAGCCTAAGATAGCTAAATCGCTACATTGTGGCGTTGTTGATGTAACGGGTGTTTTAGCTAAGGTTATGATAATGTCTGGGTATGCCTCCAACTGGAACTCAGCACCTTCTTGCTCTCGATCCTTTAACAGCTCTTTATACGTTTGCAATAGATCCTGGGCGCACTCTAGTGTTACCGCTTCAATAGCCCGCACTTTCGCTGTTGGGGTGAGACCGGGTTGGCTTGAAATTGTTAACCATTGTTTATCTAAGCGATGCATAGCCAACGTTAAGCTGCTCGTGAAATCATAACGCTGCGTTGGATCAACTAATGCTCCAATCAACTGCATCCCAAATCCAGAAAATTGTGCAATTGTAGCTCGATAGCCTTGATTGGCTGAGTTTTGCATGGTGAATACATATTCGCGCAGCATCATGACTCGATTGAAACAATTCTCATTTTCAGACATGCCATTGATTGATTCAAGCGTTGCTACCAAAGGCTCCATATCGATACCAGGAGTACCGTTAATGAGGCTTAACAACCTTGCTTGCTCTTGGGTCAATTCGTCATTCAGGTAAAACTGAAATACGTCCCCATCCTCTCCGTTGCGTGCTGTGCGCCCTCCCTTTTGCTGTAGATCATTAATGTCACTGACATCAAAAAGAAAAACGGCCTCCACACCAACATTATCTCCACGTCCAAAACCAGAAGCGACCAATCCAACCGCATGTTTTTTCTCCCCTCCCTGCCAGTCTTCTATACGCTGTTTTTTATTGAGGATGTCGTTACTGCTTTCCTTATCTTCATTGGTATAGAAAATAAGAGAAGCTAATTCTTCTGGTGTCAGCAAAGGTTCTAGCTGCTCTTTCAGCGCTAGAACATGTTGATCATTTTTACAAGAGAACAAGATGGATTGATTTTTTTCCATACATTTTCGTAGTTGCACGACAAGAGCATGCAAACGTTGTTTAGCATCAGGATAAAAAGTAGGGGCGTGCCAGTTGCGAAGATCCCGTTGGTTCGTTGATACCTGCAAAACCTTTGTGCCCTGTTCTCGGTGCAAAGCTCGGGCTTGTGCTGCAGAAACAGTGCCGGTGAATCCCTCCCAATTCTCCCAAAGTGTGCGCATATGTCTAGCCGCAACCTGCGAGCTGATAATGTGGCTTTCAGCATGTACGTGGAAATTTTGTGTTTCTCCACGTGTTTTGGCTTCACTATTTAAGCGTACGGCTAATAGCTGCTGCACTCCAGCACTAAAGGTGGAGCCTGCCATTCGTTGGTTATCGGAGGATAAGGGAATGATTTCTTTTATCAAATAGATGGCATCACCCACCTGGATATTTTCTTCAAGAACGGTGAAACCTACTCCCTTTTCAAGCAGATGTGCTTCATGGGCTGATTGCAACCAATTGACCAATTGTAACCCATCTCGTGTTAACTGTTTAACAAATAACGCTTTGTACTCATCCTCACCGGCTTTTTCGCCCAAAAATTTAGCTAACTCGCGGACCATCTCTTGCGAAATTTCATATTCTGTGGATGGTAAGCGCAAATAGAACTCATTGAGCGCCTGGTAGAACCAGATCATTTGTTTTGGTGTGCGCCCTGTTGGCCTGGCGTAGTTGTATTCGGTTTTACGACCCTCATCAAAATAAATAAAGTCGAGTTCATCAAGTAGGCCAACCCGTTTTTTGGGGTCGACATCAATCGGCCGTCCATTAAAGCGCTGTTCGTCTAAAAAGAGTGATAAATCACCCAGGGTCGAGTAATGTATTTCGCTATTGATATAACTGTCGCGGCTTGATTTAGGCTGAATGCAGCTAGCAGTAAAGCCCAGGTATTTAAATAAATCTTGATAGTCCGTTAAGTCCCGTTCAGCCAAGGAGCGTTTGGCAGTACACACATCAACAACTTTGCCAAGAGCCGCGTGTCTTGCTGCACGCAAGGCCACAAAGTGACTTTTACCTTCACCGGTGGACAAACGTAAAACGCGCGTCTTGGCATCAACAGCAATATCGTTCGCAATCAGAGCAACTTGTTGGGCCATATGTGGGTATTTGCGGGTGGTTCTGCCCAATGCTTCAAACAACAGGGCCCAAATTTGTGCTTGTAATAAGTCCTCATCTGGACGTTTTAATGATTCAGCTGATAGACGTTTAAACGCTTCGGCTAATTCTTGTTGGCTCATTTCAGCAACTGCTTTTTTAGCCCCTTCGATAAATAAAAGTCCCGTTTCGAGTTGCTTTAATTCTGTAAAAATAAGGCTTAATCGGCCTACTTGGAGGGGGCTAAGTGGCTCGCTTTCCTCGCCATTGGTGACGCGCGTTTCTGTCAGCATGCGTTGCAAATCAGCTTGACGTGTTTTTACTACGTGCTGGTAGTCAGCTCGCACATCGGGATGAGGGTTTTTTAAAAAAGAACTCAACGCGGTGGTAACGTCCTGACCTTTAGGACGCTTTAAGATACGAATGAGATTGTCAGCGCCGGGGGAGGGTTGTTTAGGGTAACAAGCAGCGAGAGCGGTTAATTCCTGCGCTGATAATGTCAGCAAACGTGTCACGAGCTTAGGTGCTTGTCTATTCAACTCATCCGTATACGTTTCGTTATCACGCAAACCAGGGTGCAAACTGCTCCAGGCAATAATGTGTAGAATATGTGCACGTTTATTCGCTTCAGCATCGTCTAAGCTTGCCATGACGCGGTTAAGTAATGTGATTTCATTGGAACTGGCTGCAATGGCTTTTAACCACAGCGCTACGGTATGATCCCATTGCGCGCTGACTTCTACAGAACCGGTAGGATGAGTTAACAATTGACGCAGTTTATCCAAACGTTGGGTTAGAGTAGCTATTGTTGAACTGGCCGTTAAAAAATCTAATGAGTCATCACGGCTTGCGCTGCGGTGAGCGGGTGATAATAAATCGGTTATTTCACTGAGTAACGCATTACTTTTACTGAATTGATATTCTTTTAAGGCCAGTTCACAAAACTTGGCTTGTTGTGGTCGACCAAAGGTTGTATTACGTAAAATTCCTTTGAGCGGTGCCACTAAGGCGACGTGGAAGTCAGTTTCTGCGTTATCAATGGGTTTTGCCTTTAAACCTTCATCCATTAACATGACTTGCAACATATCTAAGGGAAATGACACTTGGTCATTATCTGGTTTTAAAACATCCAACATTTGAGCAAAATAGCGAGCTGACCAGACTTGGTCGATAGGTGTTTTGTCAAGGATTGCTAAAAGTGGTTCGACCTCATTTAGGTAGGTACGGTTGAGCTGTAGACGTTGGAAAAAAGCGAGCAATGGTTGCAACGTTTCAATCGGTTCTCCCGGCGCGGGCACCACAATATGATTTTTTAAGAAGATCCATAATCGTTGCTGATGATCAGCAAACATATCTAAACTTGGAGGATAATCAGCGTCAGTTAAATGGCGAAATGTCCCGTTCTTTGAAAATTTAAAGGCAATACCTCTGTCGCAAAGCTGGGTAATGTAGGCCTTACGAATAGCAGTGCGCTCGTTTGGTCTATCATCCATCGCCTTTATACAGGCTAATAATTCAGTCCAATTTTCTGAAGTATACAAAGCTCTCTTGTCGCTGGCACGGTAGTTCACTGAAAGTAAATGTTGAATTAAGCGATCTAACTCATTTTGGACGGCTAATTTTAAATGGCTAGTCGTTTTAATGAAATCCTCGAGTTGTTGCGGTGCAAACGCGCCAAACATTGTTGCCAGTTTATAACTGCCCTGGTGCAGAAATTCAGGGTAATCATGGTTTAAGCGTTGTGGCGTTTCAAACAAAGTGAGAAGTCGTTCCAACGCTTCATCATGTTCGCTCTCAGCTAAAATGCTTAATGCTTCCAAGAAATTGCCGTGTGGGTAACTGCTAAGCAATGCTTGGCAACGATGATCTTGCAATGCATTCTGGAAGATCTCTACGGCATGGACCGACACAGCCAAGGTTGAATGACCATAACGATGCACTGCTTGATGTAGATGATGAGCAATATTCTCTACCAACGTTTCGGGTAAGCGACGAATCTTGGCCAGTGCTTCTGGCATGTTGGTTGTTTCAAGTTGCGTAAATAACAACCACACCAAGTGATGGCGAGATGCAATATCACCAGTAGCGAGCTCAGTACTTAGGTATAGATAATCATTTCGGTTAAACTGTGCATGCGATGCTAGTGTACGCTTAAGATTTAAGGTTGACTCAGATGGCTCCCATAAATACAATTTAGCTAGGTTTGGTGCATATGTCGGCGTACCATGCGCAAAATCGGATAACAATAAATCATTATTGGTATACTTAAATCGCTCATATTGGACAGCATAATGCACACCACCTAGCGTTAAATCATGCTGGTCTAGCTGTTTAAGAAAGTTCGTTTTCTCATCTTGCTCAGGCAGGCAACGCAAGGTTGCTAATATTCTGTCTAACCCTACCAGCATGTTCTGTGGTTCAAGGCTGTCAAATTTCGTACCGGATAGCTGCAACCCCATGTCGGTGATTTCTTTCAGGAAGTAATCAAACGCCGTCCACATGGTTTCGGGTGATTCATATGGAACGCATGCAAGGTGTGTATGATAAAATGCAAGCCACGCGTCGCTGTTGGCGGCAGCCATCGCAGGGCTCAAATGGGTTATCATGTCATCCATTGCTTTGAAGAAAGCGGGATGCAGGTAACTGTTAAAATTATCACTACGGCCGAGAATCGGCTTGTTAAATGCTCTAAAAAAACCTTCGCCTAAAGCGGATTCAATTTGTTTGAATTTGGTTAAGAGTAATCCTAATGACTCATCACCATAGCGATAATAGACTTGCGCAATAGCTCGTAACGTTCTTTCGTCAAGATCGGTGTGTTTAACCCATTCCCTCAATTCTTCGGATTGCTTGCTAAAGAGAATGTCACAGGCTGTGGAAATATCTAACGTTAATGCGTCATCGTCTAGCGCTACAAATGCTTCGATTCCTTTTCCACCTTCGCATTGCCAAACTTGCAAAAATACTAGCCAGTGATTGATTATTTTTTGTTGATGGGTCCTCAGTACCTCATTCAGTTCAGGATGCGCGAGGCAGAATGCATCATAATCAGCTTGGTAATTTCTTACTGGTTGTAATTTTTCAAATAATACCAAGCTCTGGAAGTCACTCGCTTCATTGAATTGTGGGGGGGTTTCCAGGTACTTCTCGACATTAAATATGCGAAAATCACCTTCCCAGGCACTAGCCTTTGGATGGCTCACCTGCATCAATAGGGTTAACGGGGTATTAAAGCCACACGCAAAGCCAATTTCTGGGTTGTAACATAATATCAAACCACCATCTTTGGCATTTTGGGTATAAAATCCTCGGGGTAGATTGGCAAGATTCAATCCTGATGTTACCCGTACGTGATGACGCAACAACATTTTGGCTGCTTCCTGGGTCATCGAACGGATCACCTGTGGTGCAAAAACCTGCGGGTTAGCATTTACCCAAGTGTGGAAAAATCCTTGCAGCAAACTTTCATGTTCTTTATTCCACAAAGGAGAGTAACGGACAGGATGACACTCATTCTCAGAGGAAAAGGTCTGAAAATAGTTGCCTAACAATGCATCAATCGTGTCATAGGTCACCAAATCACTGGTAATGACTTCTTCCAACGTCTGCATTTGCATTTTTTGACGTTCTTGTTGAATTTGGCGATTCTGCTGAATTTCCTGTTGTTGTTGCAGTTGCAAATGGACTGCACCACCACGATGTAATGGCCAAGGGCCAGTGTTCTCAGCAAAATTTACTTCTGGTATGCCCTTTGCAGCGTTGTGGTCGTCGTCCTTTTTTTCCTCTTCATCGGGACCTGGGTGTGGCTCATGGTGATCAAATTGGCTCACATCTTTGATGCGCGCGGCCATCTCTTCACCCAGCTTTAAATGGCAATTGTGTAAAATCACATTATTTAATTGGCGGTAGAGGCTACGAAGGGCTCGATTGTCCTCACCCAGTGTTTTTTCATTTTCTAACTCAGGAATGACAACCAACCCTGTCCATCGTTGCCTGAGTGCTTCTTTTATGAGCGTGGGTAGAAAAATTTCGAATTCGTGCTTATGTCTCAAGCAATCGGTCAGTTGCACCTTTTCAAAGGCTTGTCTTGTGTTGGCATAACTCAACAATCGGAGGTATTGGGTGTCATTCCCGGGTTGAAAGGCCACCCCAAGCTCAGCATAGGGGAAAGTATGTTCTGCACTGAGGTGATCAATTAATAACCCCAGGCAAGCACCCACGTCTTTCGGTGGACACGCTAAATAGAAGGCCGGTCGGTTTTTGCCATAGACACTTAATATTCGTTCGCGTAAATCTGGATCGCTCAAATGCGATAAGGCGGCGCGCAGTCCTTTGACGCCCATCTCTTCCACACAACGCTTAAAGAGTAGATGCTCCTCTTTAGCATCAAGTAGTTCAGTATGCTCATTAAGATAAATTAACCAATATTTTGCTGCCCGATGCCAGTAGTTATCGACCAAGGGAGGCAGATAGCTATTTGCTGCTAACCAGCGATTTCTAGCTAAAATCGGGGTTAATTCAGCTTTCAGTTCAACCAGGGATGGATTATCTTCATTGATATGCAATTCGGTTACAAACGCATTGTCTTGCATTAATTTGACAATCTGACGTTGCTCATCAGCATTTAGATTGAAGCGTTGAGGTAAATTAACTGATAGGACGGGCCTTTTGGCACGAGCACGAAACAGTGTTAACACCATTGCAGTTGCCATGTCTTCTTCTGAAGCTTCGACATAAAATGATCGTGGGTCACGTTTTATAAATCGAAACAATCCATTATCGGTATTTGTTTCCATACATGTGGTTGTATGCTCGTTTTTCAGCATGTAGTAATTGATCGTATCTGGAACCGTCAGTGTTATTCGGTCGGCCTCTTCCTGTAAAATACGGGGGTGGTCGAATTGAGCTAGGGTATGTGCGAACCGAGGGATTTTAGAACGAAATCCACGGTTTGAGTATTCTTCAAATTGCTGGGTGCTTAATTTTTTACTGCCTACCGCGTGAACAACTGCGGCTAAGTCATTATAGGGGATCGGTGTGCCTTCAATATCATCCAATGTAGCAAAACCAACCATTCTAAATAGACTAAATGAACCCCATTGTTTGCTACCTGTCGCAGGGTCTTGGGTGGGGCCATATCGAGAATCATTGATGTATTTTAATTCTTCGGTGAAATATCGATTGTATTCGTCATCTACGCAGCTGAAATGAACTCCGCCAGCATCGGCACGAAACACCGTCAACGCAAAATCGCCAAACAGTACATTAAAATCAGCGTCAGTATCGAAATTCCATCCTTTGGTAATGTGTTGATCGAGCCAGGCAATGGCGCTGTAACCGGTAGAAACCAGGCTATCTGCTTTTCCTGGGCTCACATCCGTCAATGTGGAACCTAATTTTCTCTCAAGCTCATTACGCTCACTCGCTAACAGTGGTGTTTCACAGTAGATTTGCGGAGTCATGGAATCCCGCAGGTCAATTACCGCCCATTTGGGGGTGGCTTTGGGATTTAAGTTAAGATTGATCATCAATGCTTGCTTAGTGGCTTTTAATTCAGCAAGCATTGAGGGTGAGGCACTTGCAAGGTGAATGACTTCAACACTGTGTGGCTCATTTCTATGAGCGTGACGGCGCCTATGCAATTGCTCGAGAAAAAAGGTGATACGTAACATATCAAGATAAGTTATTGCTTCAGCGACCTTTAATTTTCCTGTTGCTAGTTTTTCTTGAAAGCTAAGCTGCGTTGAAACGGTATGATTATGCGGGGGTACAAAAATCAACCGATTTAAAAAACTTTCACGGACGCCTTGGTCCGTTTGTAGAATGGAATAGATTTTGCTGCAGACTTGCTCACAAGTATATAAGTCGCTATCAGGGGCTGGCTTTAATTGTGAAATGATTCTACCAAAAAAATTGATATAACTTCCGGAGAGATGATTTGCTTTTATTTCATTTTCAATGAGTTGTAAATCAAATAATCCACTGAAATAGGTTTCTATGGTTTCAGCAATCACTTCAAAATTATCGGAAGGAAATGTTCTATTGAGAGCAGGATATTGATTGGCGTACATTGAAAAAGCCCTATTTTATGTCAAAAAAATGAGCGCAGTGTACCATGATTGAAATTTTCGGACAAATATAATAGCTGGTGGGGCGTAATTTTTGTTAAGCGGTTAGAAATTTGCAAACAGCATGCTCTACCCGCTCATCTAACAAAATCCCTATATGATCTAATCCTGGTAATAATGATAGGGAGGCATGGGGATAATCTTGGCAAAATATGATCGATTCTGCAGGCAAAATGGCGTTGTCATCTTGACCGTGAATACACAGAAAAGGCGTTTGAGAATGAGTAATATAATGGCGAAAATGCAGGCGGTTTAGATTGATAAACGTTTGTTCACGAAAGACGTGACGCAGCATTAGCATTGATCTCGCACTGAGTTTTAGCTGCCTCGCCACTAGCGTCACTGGGGTGCGCATCCTTGTTGGTGAGGCAAGTAAGATGACCCGTTCTGGTTCGCTATTTAATTTAAATTCAGGGTATTGCGTGGATAACGTTAAGGTATTTAACAGCATTGAACCACCAAAGGAATGGCCGATAACAGCATAGAATGGGCCTAATTGGTTGATTATTTGATGAAGAATGGCAACGGCATCTGTCCATGGTAGTTGCGCTCCTTTTGCTTCACCATGGGCCGGAAAATCAAGGGCATAAACATCATAACCTTGCTTATGTAGCGCGCGTATTAATCGTGCCATGTAGGCTGCTCGCGACATCCATCCATGTGCAATGAGCACTTTTTTAGCATGTGGATTGCCTATCTGCGAAAACCGATGGACGACATGGTGTCGGGGAGTTTCAAAATGCAAGAGCTCGCTGCGCTCATTGTCTAGGTACTCACAAGCCCTGCGAGCAAATATGCGATATTGTTTCGGTACGGGTAAATGCATTGGGGTGATGATCAATTGATAGCAAAATTGTGCATGTAAAAAATCTTTCATATCAGCAAAATTGTTGGTCACCATGATTGCTATCCATCTTATTTGTATTATTAATTTTATAATAGTACAAAAACACCAAGTAGATTCAATTGTTGAATTTAAGTTAGACTGATCCTGGTTAATAAACAGGGATTTTTTATGCACACATCAAATTATGTCTATCATCATGGGAACCAAGAGTTACACGGTTATTTGGCGTACAGCGATGATCAGAATAAACCACGTCCAGCGGTGTTAGTGGCTCATGATTGGACGGGAAGAAATGAATTTGCGTGTCAAAAAGCGGAGCTTCTAGCGAAGATGGGATATATTGGTTTTGCTCTTGATATGTATGGTCTCGCACGTCTTGGTGAAACAACAGATGAAAAAAAAGCGTTGATGCAGCCATTGGTTAGCGATCGACCTTTGTTACGTGCACGAATTCGTGCGGCGCTGGATGTTTTAATGACGATGGAGGAAGTCGACAATAGCCGTATTGCCGCTATTGGATTTTGTTTCGGTGGGCTCTGTGTTTTAGATTTAGCGCGAGAGGGTGCAGATATTGTAGGAGCCATTAGTTTCCATGGTTTATTAGCAAAGCCACCGGAGCTTGTAAATCATAAAATAAAAGCCAAAATGTTGGTTTTGCATGGTTATGATGATCCAATGGTACCCCCCTCGCAAGTCAATGAATTTTGCCAAGAGATGACCGAAGCGCATGTTGATTGGCAAGTTCATATGTATGGCCATATCCAACATGCCTTCACCAATCCAGCAGCAAATGATAAAACGCTAGGAACGATATATAACGTAAAGGCCGCGCAACGTTCTTGGCAGTCAATGACTGATTTTCTGCATGAACTGTTTTTATGAGTGTGATTTTTGGGCTTGCAGAAAAACTAGGCCAACTGTTACTACAACGTAAATTACGTTGTGCTGTTGCGGAATCATGTACTGGCGGGAGTCTAGCGGCAACGATTACCGACGTTGCAGGAAGTTCGCAATGGTTTGATCGGGGATTTGTAACCTATACCAATGAGGCAAAGGAAGACGTATTAGCTGTTCCTGCGGACATGATTGCTAGAGAGGGTGCGGTTAGTGAGGCAACGGTGTGTGCTATGGCTGAAGGTACCATTGCTTGCAGTCATGCTAACGTGAGTGTAGCTATCAGTGGAATAGCAGGCCCTGGTGGCGGGACTCCTAAAAAACCGGTTGGTACTGTTTGGATCGCGTGGGCAGGAAATTTGCAGCCGACGCACGCGCAATGTTATTTTTTTGAGGGTGATCGGGCAGCGATACGTCAACAAGCGGTTCAGGCTGCTCTAGAAGGGTTGATTGAGCGTTGTGAATATTATCTAACATAGGAGTTGGACATCATGGCAGAAAAATACATTCAGTTGACACAAGATATTACGGCACAGTTGGCGAAAATGCGTAAAGAGGTACCAGACGTTATGGCCGGTTTTTCGGCGCTGTCACAAGCCGTTTTTAAGGAAGGGTCTTTAGATAGGAAAACTAAAGAGTTGATTACGATGGCTTTAGCCGTCGCCAATCGTTGTCCTGGCTGCATTGGTTTTCATGCTCAAACCTTGGTTAAGTTAAAGACGAGCCGCGAAGAGTTGTTAGAGACATTGAGTATGGCTATCTATATGGGTGGTGGACCGTCAATGATGTACGCAGCAGAAGCTTTAGCAGCATTTGAGGAGTTTGGCCAAAGTTAGTAGTAACTATTTTACCGGTTCATTTTGCCAAGCGCCTGTCATTACCGGGGCCTTATTCGCAGCGGGTTGTTGTTGGCAAGGGTATTGCTTTTTTAGTCCCAACAAGGCAACTTGGGACACGGTCATTTTATCCTTATCACTTTGCTGACTGGAGCTTTCCTTGTAAGTTTGTTGGATAAGGTCGTTTAGGCTGGTTGCAACTAATTGTGTACCGGCAGGGAGGCAAAATAACGGACTGCCTTGCTGACTTGCTGTTTCGTTGGCAAGCGTAAGTGTTTCGGCGATGCTATCACTTGTTAAAATGAGTACGGTTCGAGCAGAGCGCGCCCAAGCTTGCGATTGGGGATCGGCTTTCATCTCCATTTGCGGGATGTTATTGGCAATGTTCATGAAGTGATCGATCGTATCAGCATATAAATGAGACGATATTGTTAAAATTAAACATACAAAAAAACGCATAATTAGGCCTCTATTTCAAACCGGTGGCTGCATTCAGCAGATTCTGGACAGGATTTTCTGGACAAACTAAAGCTCCACATTCAACAAATGTACTGACTCCATTGGCAAGAATCAAGAAGAGAAAGATAATCATTAGGGTCAATTGCCAACGACTGAGTAGCGGTTTGCTGTCGGAGAAGCCTTTTTCGAAGAGCATGGCAACACCTATCAGCCCAATCATAAATGTAAAGACAATAGCAGACCATACATACATATGAAAACCTAAGAATAATTGGCCATATCCAAGATCGTAAGGTGCCAGATGTAAAGAGATTTGTCTTAGTGCAATGGTAAGTCCGATGATGGCAGCGAGTATCATGATGCCATAGTGGGATGTTTTGATACCCTCTTTCAGATTTAAACACATCGACAAGCCGACGGCAATAAAGCACAAACGTTGCAATAAACAGAGCGGACAGGGCAGATCATGCCGGTTCAATTGCGCGTAGAATGCAATGGTCAATATCACGCAAATAAAGATAAGTCCTAAAATATTCCCCAACTTATGAAATTTAATTTGATTCATACCAAATTCCAGACATTAATTTGAAAATTAAATCGAACAAAAGTAAATATTAGACAACAAAGCAACTGCCATTTAATGAATTGATTGGGCCTAAAGACCAATTGCACACCAACAAGAAAATAAAGTAAAAAATTGAATGTTATCATCTTGAATTCCTAGGTATTTATTATTTGATCAGAGTGGATGCGGTTGTATCCAATCAAGACTGAAGGCCAAAATTAAAAAAATAAACAGGGCTACTGATACACCTATCCGCACAGTCAATGATGTGACCGTACGTTTGGTTTTCCCTTCGTCACGAACTAGAAAAATCAGTCCAGTGGCTAAAGAAATGAGAATGATCATCATAGCAATAAAAACGATGATTTTGATTAACATTTGTTATACTCCCATTATTGCAATTGAAGAACGTTTCTCTATGGGAAACAGAGCCTTTACTAGAAGAGAAATATGCCTAGTTTAACTTGTTTTAACGCCCGTTTCACCCCGAGTTGGGGAATAAGTCTGTTAGCGGTTTTAATGATACTATTATTTACCCGCTTGGGTTTCTGGCAATTACAGCGGGCTGATGAAAAAAAACACATGCTATCATCTCATCGTGAACTTGCAAAACAGACGCCGATTTTGTGGCAAGCCAGTAGCAAATTACCCAAGCAATATCAACAGATAAAGGTTCAAGGACATTTTCTTCCTAAGGTACTGTTGCATGACAATCAGCATTATCAGCACCAATTTGGTTACCATGTGATATCACCCATACTCCTGGTTAATGGCCAGGTTGTATTAGTGGACCGCGGTTGGATAGCAGGGGATGTATCAAGGCAGATATTACCCATAACGAATGCCCCTGTAGGTAGGGTTAATATTGTGGGTAGTGTTTATTATCCATCGGAAAAAAACTGGGTATTAGGGCAAGTTATTGAAGAAAAACGAAAGGATTTAGCTGTTGTAGAACTAATCGACACTCAATTAATCAGCCAAGTTTTGCATAAATCAGTCTATCCGTTTATTATTCGCCTCGGCGACCATGAAGCAGGTGGATATATACGTGACTGGTCGATTGTTGCTATGCCGCCAATGCGTCATTATGCGTATGCGCTGCAGTGGTTTGCAATGGCGTTGGTCATTTTAATTTTATTTATTGCGTTGAATATAAGAACTAAGAAAAAACATGAAAACAGGTCTGCGTAATTATTTTGTTTTGGTACTATTGGCTTTGGTGTTTGCAGCCCCTGGTATATCAGCCTATTTTTTTTATAATCATCCTCATTGGCTAGGGGATGCCTTCACGAATAGGGGCGTATTGCTGGATCCGCCTGTATTATTAACGCATTTGGAGCAATCGAAGTTAGCTTCAGTATCCACGGGTAAAGGCCAGGAGATTAAAAGGGAAAAGCCACTTGGATTAAATATCAAATCCAAATGGCAGTTGGTGCTGTGGAGCCCTGCGGCCTGTGAAAAAAGTTGTCTTGAACAATTAGATAAGATGGCGCGTATTCGTTTGGCCCTAGGTCGTCGTTTATATGAGGTCATGCCACTTTTGTTGCTAGGTCCTACAGCGCCAGAATTACCTGTGAATGTAGCAAATACTTTGCGCGATCAAGACATTAATGTCTTGCAATTGCCCGCTGGTGCGAGTGAGCATGTGTCGGCACTGAAAAATCATCTTGAAATTTTTATTGCAAACTCAGAAAACTATTTGGTGCTTGCTTACTCACCAACCACCAAGCCCGATGATATTTTTCATGATATTAAACAGTTGTTAAATACAACAAAAACGACGAGCAAATAGACTTATGTCATTAAAATCATTGCGATTTGTAGCAACTGCAGCCATTGTTTTAGCCTTGTTTGTTGTTGTCCTGGGTGCTTATACACGGCTTACTGGTGCAGGACTAGGCTGTCCGGACTGGCCTGGTTGCTATGGGCATATGGTCTTGCCTACGGCCAAAAACGAACTGAGTCATGCACAAAGCCAATATCCTCTCATTCCTATTGAAACACGCAAAGCTTGGACTGAAATGGCGCATCGATATGCGGCTGGGACGTTGGCTTTTTTGATCATATTAATCGGTTGGAGTGTCTTGTGGTTTCGTAAGAAGGGTACGCGCCTTCCCTGGCAATTGCCATTGGTGTTGATGGTATTGGTTTTGTTGCAAGCAGCATTAGGGATGTGGACGGTTACCTTAAAATTATTGCCCGTGGTGGTGATGGGACATTTATTAGGTGGCATGCTAATTTTTGCAAGTCTTTGTTACTTCCGTATGCAACTGAGTGTTAGTGTGCAGCAAAGCCTTCCGCAATGGCGGTTTTGGATCGGTCTTGGTATAGCGCTCGTTTTTTTCCAAATTGCTTTGGGTGGTTGGGTTAGCTCCAATTATGCAGGCGTTGCTTGTATCGGTTTTCCACGATGCAATGGACAATGGATGCCAGCACTTCATTTATATCAAGGGTTTAATTTGCTTTCTCCAGTAGGGGCTAATTATCAAGGTGGGGTTCTTGATCAAGACGTCAGGATGACCATTCAATTTATCCATCGCATAGGCGCCGTGATAGTGGCAAGCTATGTGCTGATTTTGTCGATATTGCTCCTGTTGCGTGGCAGGGAAAAAAGGTTGCGAATGGTAGCCTTGCTCGCTGTAATTTTTGTTCTCTTTCAATTTGCTCTAGGTGTAGCTAACGTCGTGTATTTGCTACCTTTATGGGTTGCGGTTATGCACAATGGTGTAGCAGCACTCCTTTTAGCAACGATGGTAATGATGCGGTATTTAGGAACCGCGCATGAGTAATTTACACGGATCCCAAGTTACAGGAGGTGCTGCTAATGTATAGCGATACTAAACGGCGGTTCGGTGCAGTATGGCGCGATTACATTGAATTGTGCAAACCACGAGTCGTTTTACTGATGTTATTAACAGTGGTTGTCGGAATGTATCTTGCGGCTCCTGGTTGGGTCTCGTTATTGACCTTGAGTGCCAGCCTTTTGGGCATCGGTCTTTGCGCAGGGAGTGCGGCTGCTGTTAATCATTTGGTCGATAAACGCATAGATGCCATTATGGCGCGTACTAAAAATAGGCCTGTAGCGCACGGACGTATTTCAGTAAAACAGGCATTTTGGTTTGCATTATTGTTAGGCGTTGTCGGCTTGGTTGTGTTGAGTATTTTTGTTAACGCCTTAACTGCGATACTCACTTTTATTACGATAATAGGATATGCAGGTATTTATACGGGCTATCTGAAACGTGCAACCCCTCAGAATATTGTTATTGGGGGTTTAGCAGGTGCAGCACCGCCCTTGCTGGGATGGACTGCGGTAGCCAATCAGCTCGATCCCCAGGCTTTATTGTTAGTATTGATTATTTTTACTTGGACGCCGCCACATTTTTGGGCGCTTGCCATCTATCGATTTGATGATTATAAACATGCAGAAATTCCTATGCTGCCAGTTACTCATGGAATCCGTTTTACTAAATTGAATGTGTTGTTGTATACCATACTATTGGTCGTTGTCAGTGTATTGCCGTTTGTTGTAGGTATGAGTGGGTTGTTATATTTGTTGGGTGCATTGTTGCTCGGTATGCGTTTTTTATACTGGGTTACCGTGCTCTATCGTACTGATCAACCCATTGTGGCCATGCGTACATTTCGCTTTTCAATTATTTATTTGATGTTCATATTTATTTTATTATTAATCGATCATTACTTGTAAGGAAAGTATAATGCTTGATAAAAAGAAACGCACTACGATAACAGTATCTGGTTTACTGGCCTTAATAGCATTAATTTTAGGATTATTTGTTTCACAACATGTCTATTTAAATAAAAGCATCGATTTGAGCCAATTTAATGGAACCCTATTGGATAAACCTCGCGAGGTGAGCGCTTTTGCTTTGACTGGTATTGATAGTGCTCAATTTAATAATGCCAGCTTAGAAGGGCACTGGACATTGGTCTTCTTTGGTTTTACTAGTTGTGGTTCTGTTTGTCCAACGACCATGGCGGAGCTGGCTAAAATGTATCGTTTATTGGAAGAGAAAGGGACAAAAACATTGCCGCAAGTTGTTATGGTTTCAGTCGATCCGGAGCGTGATAATTTGGCTGGCTTGGATCATTATGTTAAAGCGTTCAACCCTAATTTTTATGGTGCTAGAGGGGATGAAGAGGCGATTAAAATGATCACCAAAGAAATGGGTATTGCCTATGCTAAAGTAGCTTCTCGGAGTAGTGACGATTCACAAAGTTATGATATTGAGCATACAGGTACTGTCATGTTGTTCAATCCTAACGGGAAGTTGAGTGCATTCTTTACTATGCCTCACCAAGCATCGATGCTGGCTAAGGATTATTTGTTGTTGGTTTCATGAGCATCAATTGATCCGGGCTATTGATAGTTACTTTGTCGAATCATTTAAAATCATGGATAGTTCCCTCTCCCGCTTGCGGGAGGGGCTTCGGGTGAGGGCTTTAATTCACGCATTCTTTCTCATCCTCTCCCACCTGATGTGTGGTTGAGAAAATATTTTTATGATGTGTGTGAAATTAAATAATATGGGGTTTTAGCAAACCCATAAATGTTTTGTTTTTGAACTAAATTAGCAGTTATCAACCTGGTGAACTAAAATTTTTGTATTCACCGAATAAATAATTATTGAAGGAATTACCCCGTTATGAAAATCGCAATATTGGCGACCAATCCTGAGTTGTATTCGCATAAACGTTTGTGTGCCGCAGGAGAGGACGCAGGGCACGAGGTCAAGATTATCAACCCGCTATATTGCTATATGAATGTTGCGGCATCCTGTCCGCAAATACATTATCGCGGCGGGCAGCCTCTACCCCATTTTGATGCGATTATACCTAGAATTGGTGCATCCAATACCTTTTATGGCACAGCAGTATTAAGGCATTTAGAAACAATGGGTATTTACACAGTGAATGAATCGATAGCCATTGCACGTTCTCGTGATAAATTTCGTTCACTACAGTTATTAGCCCGAAAGGGTATTCCAATGCCTTTAACAAGCTTTGCTCAATCACCGGATAACACCGCAGATTTAATTCGCATGGTAGGTGGAGCGCCCTTAGTCATTAAGTTGTTAGAAGGGACCCAAGGTAAGGGTGTTGTTTTAGCTGATAGCCATCAATCAGCGGTCAGCATTATTAACGCATTTAAAGAAATGCATGCCAATATTTTAGTTCAGGAATTTATTCAAGAGTCATGTGGTACGGATATTCGCTGTTTAGTCATTGGTGGCAAAGTCGTCGCTGCGATAAAACGTCAAGCGAAAGAGGGTGAGTTTCGCGCTAATGTACATCAGGGTGGTCGTGCACTTAAAGTGAAATTATCCCCCCAAGAGCGCGCAATAGCTATTGCTGCTGCAAAAACCATGGGCTTGAACGTAGCGGGTGTTGATTTACTGCGCTCCAATCATGGTCCATTGGTACTGGAGATTAATTCTTCACCAGGTCTTGAGGGTATTGAAAAGGCAACTGAAATCAATATTGCAGGTAAGATTATTCAATATATTGAAAAGAATGCTAAACCAACTAGTAAAAATAAACGATTTCAAGGTTAAGCGCCTACCAGGCTCACTTCAAAAGGAGCATCGCAAGGTTGTGATAAGTAGTGTTGCTTAATTTTGGCGTTTGTCGCTTTTGCCTAATAACCAATCCGCACTTACCTCCAACTCGTCTGCTAGTAATTTAAGTAACGGAGCTTCGGGGTTGGTGTTGCCATTTAATATTGCCTCCGCTTTAAACCGAGGAATTTTAATGAGTTTGGAAAAAACCTCAACTCGTTCATCACTGCGTTGTGGAACACCGATTTCGTCTAATTCTTTATTGAGGCGTTCTGAAAATTGCTTGTTGTTCATGATCCCCTCTCGAAGGTAAATAATTCTTATGTGCCTTTTGATTGGGTATAGCACAAATCCTGCAATTTGCAATAGAGTAAAGATCAATATGGGTTTAAATATGGCTGCAGTATGAACATCTAACCGTTCAATGTGGCGTGATAACTCTTATGTTGGTAATGTCAATAATTGCATCTAGCCAAGGCTCGCTGTCATTAAGACAAGGGATGAGTGTTAATTGTGTTCCCCCGATTTCAATCCATTGGCTTTTTAGGCGAATACCAATTTCTTCTAATGTTTCTAAACAATCCGCTACAAATGAGGGGCAAACAACTGCAATTCGTTTAATCCCTTGTGAGATTAGCTTAACAAGAATTTCATCTGTGTAAGGTTTTATCCATGGCATTTTTCCGAGCCTTGATTGAAAAGCGGTTCCATGTTGTTGTTCAGTTAGGCCAAGGGACTCGGCTACTAGCGCCGTGGTTTGTAGGCACTGTGCGCGGTAGCAACCTTTATCAGTCGAGGAAATAGGTGGGCATTGAGCCGCGCAGACAGGATTGCAGCCACCTTGTTGTAAGTGCTGTTCTGGTAAGCCATGGTAGCTGAATAAAATATAGTCATGATTCCCGACATGAGACTTTATCATTGCAACTTGTGCGTTAATGAAGCTTTGATGTGAATAAAAATCACGAATAACATTGAGCGATGGCAGTATGTTCTTCGTGCTTATACTACGCAATGTTTTTTCAATTGAAGATCCTGTTGCCGCAGAAGAATATTGTGGGTAGAGCGGTAAAACAGTAATTTTTTCGCATCCGCTGAGCTGATGTAGCGCTTCATCAATGCTAGGATTTCCATAGCGCATTCCTAATACGACTTTGCAATGGCCCTCAAGGCGTTTTTGTAAGCCGTTAACTAAACTGCGACTATGATGAAGCAATGGCGAACCCTCTGCGCTCCATATCATCTGATAAGCATGTGCGGAGCGACGTACTCTAAAGGGCAGGATAAAACAGTAAAGCAATAGATAGCGTAATGGGGCAGGAAGGGAAATAACTCGCCCATCAGCTAGAAACTCGCGTAAATAGCGGCCTACGGCGCCAACACTGGGATTATCGGGCGTGCCTAAATTAATTATCAATAAGCCATGTTTCATCGGATGTACGCAACTGAAGAAATTCTGTAATATACCATAGGATTCTCGTCTACACAGCCGGTCTTCAGACATTAGAGCCGAAAATAATCCTTGGGGCACGAATTAAAATAAGGATATTCAGTTTAACATTCAGCGAAAACCTAATGCTCTACTTGCTAGCTAGAAAGCGGTTTGCAAGTCGATCAAAAGCACGTTTTGGCAGAAGCAGCCAATAACGGCCTTCGTTTTTCATGTTCTCACCAAGAAACGCAGCATTTTTTCCTGAGCCCCAAAATATATCACCACGGACCAATCCTTTGATTGCACCACCGGTGTCTTGGGCTATCATAAGTCGCTGAAATTGTTTGTCACTCTTGTTTTCTTGATCAGGTATTGTTGTTGTTAACCATAATGGTGCGCCTAGCGGGATCCATTTCTTGTCAATGGCTAATGAGTACCCAGGAGTAAGTGTCCGTCCATGAGCGCCTAAGGCAATCCAATCGGATACCTTTTGAAAAAAAACAAAGGAATTATTTTTATGTATAAGGGTGTTGGCATTGTTGGGTTGACTCTCTAAATATTTTTTAATGACTGCTTTGGAGGCATTATCCTTGGTCATAACTCCTTTTTTGATCAACAAGCTGCCAATTGAAGAATAAGGTGCCCCGTTTTCACCAGCATATCCAAGGTATAATTTCTTACCACTAGACAGTTTGATGACACCTGCACCCTCGATTTCTAGAAATAATCGTTCTATTGGGCTATTGATCCAGGCAATGACCGGTGCTTTCTTGATGAGAGCGCCTTTATCAATTTCCTCACGTGTATAGTACGGTAATTGTTTCGATCGATTTACTGATTTTTTATCGTCTTTCTGCTTTAAATTACGAGGTAAACCATAGATTGGTGTATTGTATTTTTCTGTTCTTGTTAAGTTGCCCTTTAGTTGAGGCATGTAATAACCAGTAAACAACCCATGCACTGGTTTATTTTTTGCAAGTTCGATTGGATAAAACCATTTTTCAAAAAATTGTCTTGCGTTGTCTTCATAGGTTGAATCAATTAATATGGCTTCTCTACAAGCAGGGTGCCAGTCTTTTGCTTGTAGCTTGATGAGCTTAGAACCAACAGCATGAGTCGGCTTTTGTTTTAAGAACGTTTTACAAGACATCTGAAAGGCTAGTAAGGATTTTTTAACTTCAGTTTCATTCCATCCCGGCAATCTTTCAAAGGGGATTTGCTTTAAGGTGCTGTTGTTAGTGGTGACGGTCTTTAAATTGACTCTCTTGTTAGCCGTCGCTGTCTTAATCGTTGCTATTTTATTAATCGTTGTTTTAATAGCAGCTGTATTAATGGCGCTTGTTTTAAGAGCAATTTTTTTAACAATAACGGTTGGCTTATGAACCTTGTTATACAATAAAGGCCAGATTAAGCACAACGTAAGAAAAGTAATACTGGTGAATGTGTAAATTAATTTTCGTTTCATAACTGTGGTATATTTTACACAAAATGAGATTTATTGCAACATTTTCGTGCAGGTTCGAGAAAGTAACAGTGTTTCCATGGCTGGTCGAGCTATTCATCTACCGCACAGCCATTTACCTGTAGTTGTGATTCATTGCTAAAACCACCGTGTGGTTCCGTCCGGATTATAGCCATTTCACGTGCTTATAGGCTCGTGATTTTAGGCCTCCGCTTCCTCGGCAATTTCATTAAGTGCGGAGACATTTGTTGCGTGTAAGCCACGTTCGCCCTTCTCCAATTCAAAATATACGGTCTGACCGGCAACAAGTGTTTTATAGCCGGTGCCACCTATAGCGGAAAAATGGACAAAAATATCGTCCCCACCGCCCTCTGGTATAATGAACCCCCAGCCCTTCGCATTGTTGAACCATTTGACTTCTCCTCTAGCCATAACGCCTCCTGAACACTAGTTGAGTATCTGCATTCATCCCTAAATGCCAATCATATCAGTTTAATTTTTATATGCCTCATCCCAACATAACTCAAAACAGATTTAACTCTCAATACTTTTTTGAAAAATACACCATCTATAATTAGAAAGTGGGAAGTTAATTATGATTCAGTAGGATGAAATTCATAGGGCTTTGTTGTAGCCCTCAACATTTCAGTTACCTTAATGTTAACTTCGCGCTGATGGGATGGAATTTCGATATTATTTTCTCGGAACGCTTTCTCGATTGCAAAATTTAATTCACTCTGAACCAGTGATTTCTTATTGACGTCTTTGATCAGGCAAACAAGTTGGAAAACAAGATTGTTTTCAGAAAATGAACGAAACAGTACCACTGGCTTGTTGCGACCGTTCTTGATAACTTCGTCATGGTTGTGTGCAAGATTTAATAGTGTATCGCGGACCAGATGAGTATCACTGCCATAAGCAACACGGATTTCACAATTGATGCGGAAGAAGTGATCACTGAACATATAGTTCGTTACTCGCCGAGTAATTAAATCTGAGTTTGGCACAATAATATCTTCACGAGCTGATGTAATGATTTGGGTTGAACGTACACGAATTTTTTTCACGAAACCTTCAATCCCATCAACGTTAATCCGATCGCCTGGGCGGATTGGTTTTTCAATGAGTAAAATTAATCCAGACACAAAATTATTGACAATGCTCTGTAATCCAAGCCCAATACCCACGGAAAGAGCACCGGCAATGATTGCAAGCCCGGTAAAGTCAAAGCCGGCTATCAAAAACCCTGAAATTAAAGCGATACTAAAGCCAACATAGTTAAGAATCGATGCAACGGCTACTTGCGTCTCCTCCTCATCCTCAAATTGTTGGTGTCTGCTAATACTAGTAGAAATTGCCCGAAACAATAAATAGAGTGAGCAAAAAACAACAGTGCCGGATAAGATTCTTGTTGGGTAAATAGTGATATTGACGATATGGACCCCATCTAAGAGTTGTTCATAAATACTTTCAATAAAGTCTGTGGCAAAGCCCCAAATGCGACCAACAAAATAGACACTAGTTGCCACCGTAATCAGTTGAGCCACGGTTTTTAAGATTAAAAACTCAGAAAAGATTTGATCCTTACGGTAACCAAAATACTTGATAATTTTAGCCCTGGTTGTTTCTTGTTGGCTCATCATCAAATAAATTTTATTGATTCCTTGCGTGATAAGGAGTGTATTAAAAATAACAATGAAGGAGGTTAATCCTGAAAAGGTTAAATGCTGTGCTAAAGGTAGATATCCTAAAACGTTAATTATCGCGCACGTGGTAAGTAGCATGAAGCTGAAACGTTGAATCAATTTATTATAGTGTTTAATAAAGGAAAAATGCCGATGTACTTTACAGAAGTAATGGATAAAATAAGCGCTTGTCGTTAAAGTAACCAAAATAAATAGCGACTGGCATGATTGCCATAATGGACTATTGTTGCTAAATGAATTGGAGATGAGTCGCCCAACCAATGCTGTAGTGTAAAAACTTAGTAGAGTGACAGAAACATTTTGAAAGAAGCGTTCATCCAGTGAATACCAATAAAAGAGAGCTCTGATTTTATTCATCTTGAATGAGAGCAGGATGACCATTAAGGATGTCAGATAGAAAAAGAATAAGCCGGATAATACCAACGGTAGATCTGATTTGGATAAATCTTGTGAAAAAATTAATAAGGAAGTAAACAGGGCGCCCGAAATAAAAAAAGAAGAAAGCAGTACGATGTAGCTGACATATAATTTTTTAATTCGAAAATAATGGCGAACAGATCGGCTCCGTTGAAGTTTGAGCAGAGTGAATGTTGACGCTATCAATGCCATGCATGCAAGTAGTATTGATGAAAACAGGGGGGGTAATGAGGCAGGGATCTCTGTTGTTAATAGGTTTATCAGTTTGGTTTCAGGAGGTGACTCTAGGGCTTGGTTGATCATCTTCCACAAAGGCATGCTACGAGTTAATGCTTCCTCTTGTTTTATTTTTGCAATAGCATCTTTATACGCTTCAATAGCTTCTTTAGCTCTTATTGAGAATAATCTGCACTGAGCTTGTTCATCTGATAGCTCTTTCTGTTGGTTGTTAAGGTAGACCAGATCGGCCCCCTCGTTTTTACTACTCTCAACAGTATTGCTTGTTTGTTTGATAAGCATCTCTGTATTACTTATTTTTCTTTGGATGTCTTCTACGCAATCATCCGCTTTGGTGGTTAGCAGGTTGAGGGTGTTGACGGCCGTTTCTAAATTATTGAGATTTAAATTTTGCACAGATAACTGGAGATTAATGCGATCAAATTTCTGGTTGGCTTGTTTAACATCAAACGCTGGCAAAGTACCGTTAATGGCGTTGGCAAAGGGGACGTTAATACAAAGAAAAAAGAGGCAAAACCTCGCGAATAATTGCATGAGTATTCCGTTAATTGCATAATTAAAGCACTACTGTACTGCTTTGTGCCATCGAACTCAAGTAAGCAGGCCGAATTAGGTCAGGACTGAATGGCACTAAGTTAAGGCCTTTATCTTACCTATGAGCCTTTCAGGACTTACGCAAAGAGAAATTTTTCATAACCTCATAAAAATATATCTGCCCACTAAGAAATGCAATATGACGATTTAATGATGAAGGAATGGGTTTGGTTATAAACAAAAAGAAATATAAAAGAACATTTTGTTTTGTTGGTATATAATTAAATCAAGAGATATAACGCGAAGGAGAAATGTATTGTGTTGCTTAATACGTCATTAGCGAATCATCTGTTGATCGCTATGCCTACGCTCAATGATCCTAATTTTTCCAAATCAGTGATTTATGTCTGCGAGCATCAAATCCAGGGGACAGTTGGTTTGATCGTTAATAGACCAATGCAGTTTCCTTTGAGTTTGGTTTTTGATCAGTTAGACATCGAGCCAGTCCGGGTAGAAAATAATCGGACCCCACTAATGTTTGGTGGTCCTTTGCAGCCAGAGAGGGGGTTTGTCATTCATCGTCCTTTTGGGGGGTGGCGCTCAAGTCTAGCTTTGCGTGATGGTGTAACGGTAACCACATCTAATGATATTATTCGAGCCATTGCTAAAGATGATGGCCCAAAAGATGTTTTGGTGACGCTGGGGTATGTCGGTTGGGGAGAAAATCAATTGGATCAAGAAGTGATAGACAATGTTTGGTTGGTTTGCCCCTACAAGCCTGAGTTGTTGTATGATGTACCTTTTGAAGAACGCTGGGAATATGCCGGCTTGACAATTGGGGTTAAAATGAACCAACTCACTTCCAGTATTGGCCATGCTTGAGGGAATTTATCTTGGGTTTGATTTTGGATATAAACGGATTGGGGTTGCTGTTGGCCAGAGGCTGACAGGAAGCGCATCCCCGCTGGCTACCTTGGACGCAAAACTAGGCGTACCCAATTGGGACAATATTCAAAAATTGCTTGCTCAATGGAGGCCGTTGGCTTTGGTGGTGGGATTGCCAACGTGTATTGATGACCGTGAACTGTATACTACGGCCGCCTCTCGTGGTTTCGCACGGCAGTTACGAAAACGATTTTCGCTTCCTGTGCATCTGGTTGATGAGCGGTTATCTACAGTAGAAGCCCGTGCGCATTTGTTTGCTGAGGGTGGATATCGTAAAATAAAAAACACCGAAGTCGATAGCATTGCTGCCTGTGTAATACTGGAACAATGGTTGCAAGCGAATGAAAAATGAGTTGCCATGAAACATTTTTTAGAAATTAGTCAGTTTTCCCGTCAAGAGATAACAACCCTTATTCAACGTGCCTCGTACTTTAAAAAAAACGCAGTTTATCCGCATTATCCGCACTACCCGCTTGCCAATTTATTTTATGAGAACAGTACGCGTACTCGTGTGAGCTTTGAGTTAGCTGCTCATCATTTGGCAATGCCCGTGGTGAATTTAGATTTGCAAGGCTCTTCTGAAAGTAAAGGTGAAACCATCGAAGATACATTGCAAACACTCGCTGCAATGGGGATTAAACTGGTTGTGGTCCGTCATGAACGAGTTGGGCTGCCAGCAATGTTAGCTGAAAAGTGTGGGGACGCGCTTCAAATTGTTAATGCTGGTGATGGAACTCATGCACATCCCAGTCAGGCATTGCTTGATTTAATGACCATCCTGGAGCAGAAGCCCGAGCTCAGCAGATTAAAAATTGCTATTGTGGGGAATATTCGTCATTCGCGTGTCGCTAATTCATTACAGTGGATTTGCAAAACACTAGGGGTTGGCGAATTAATCTTGATTGCTCCCCCGTTATGGCAGCCCACATCGATTCATTATGGCAGTTATACGACCTCGTTGCGTGATGGGCTTATTGATGCTGATGTGGTCATTTGTTTACGCGTGCAAAAAGAACGCTTGTTAGCAAGCGAACATCTAAATTTGGAAGGTTACCATCAAGATTATGCACTCACTCAGGCCAGCCTGTCTTATGCAAAAAAGGATGCAATGGTCATGCATCCTGGACCTATGAATCGTGGCGTAGAAATTGACAGCGATGTTGCCGATAGTCCTCAATCTTTTATTCTACAACAAGTTAGGAATGGGGTGTTTATGCGAATGGCCATTCTTGAGAGTTTGGTCGTAGGTGTTGACGCTGTAGCAAGGTAAAGCTATATTTTTCCCGTCTTGCACGCAGTTGACTCTATTGCTAGTTGCAAGAACTTTTTTTAGGATCATAATGGCGCTTGCAACATTTGTTTGAAAGAGAGGGCTTGTTGTATATCCGGTAATTGGGCTTTGTCCGCATGACGCATATCTGCGATGGTGCGCGCTACTTTTAATAAGCGATGGTAAGCGCGGGAAGATAGCTTGAGTCGACTTAATGCATGGCGCAAAAATTCTTGCTCCGCTTCTCCCAAGCTACAGGCAGTCTCACAATCTTTTGCGCTTAAATCCGCATTGATGCATCCTTGTCGATTCAGCTGACGTAAGCGAGCCTCACTGACGACTTCTCTGATTTTTGCACTTTCCCCATGGGGTGTCTGATTTGGATTAATCAACTCATCTTCAGTCAATGCTTGCACCGTAACTTGCATATCAATTCGATCAAGCAGTGGGGCTGATAATTTGGATAGATAACGGTTTATCCGATCAGGTGTGCATAAGCAGTTTGCATTTGGATTTCCCCATTGTCCGCAAGGGCAAGGATTCATTGCTGCTAATAATTGAAAGCGAGCAGGAAATTCTGTTTGGATGGCCGCCCTCGAGATGCAAATATTCCCTGACTCTAGTGGCTCTCGCAGTGTTTCAAGGACATGTCGATGAAACTCGGGTAGTTCATCAAGGAACAAAATACCATGATGTGCAAGTGAAATTTCACCGGGCTTCGGCGGATTGCCTCCGCCAACGAGCGCTACGGGAGACGCCGTGTGGTGAGGTGCTCGAAAAGGAGGTTGGCGCCAGTTAGCAAAATGGGTTATTCGGCCACGGATAGAGTTAATGGCGGCACACTCTAAGGCTTGTTCCTCTGATAGTTCGGGTAGTAAAGTGCCGAATCGTTTGGCTAGCATGGTTTTTCCACTACCAGGCGGGCCATTTAATAAAATACTGTGACCACCACAAGCGGCAATTTCCATGGCACGTTTGGCATGGTGCTGGCCCTTGACGTCTGACCAATCAAGAGCATGATCACGTTGAGTTAGTTCGGGTCGGTTCGGTAATGGTTGCAACGGTATATTTTGACATAAATAATTGCAGACAGCGCGTAGGCTGCCGGCAGTATAAACACCATCATGGCCTGCAAGGGATGCCTCTTCACCATTAGCGTCTGCAATGATCAATTGTTGCTTATCGCGGTGTGTTGCTAATACTATCGGAAGAATGGCTGATACGCCCCGCAAGTTACCATTAAGTGCTAATTCTCCAATAAATTCATGGGTGGTCAATTTTTGCACTGGAATTTGCCCGGATGCTGCAAGAATTCCAATCGCTATTGGTAAATCAAAGCCGCTACCCGCTTTAGGTAAGTCGGCGGGGGCAAGATTTACGGTAATTCTTCGGCAGGGGAATTCAAACTGGCTGTTAATGATGGCACTTCGAACCCTGTCTTTGCTTTCTTTAACAGCGGTTTCAGCAAGCCCTACGATGGTAAAGCCAGGTAAGCCATTTGATAAATGAACTTCAACGGATACGGGTTGCGCATGAATGCCGATAGCACTGCGCGTTTTGCTTATAGCAAGGCTCATTGTTGGACTCATTTTGAGGTTGGAGGTCTATCTTACTTGATTGAGTCCAATTTTGCATCGAGTAACGTTTGTACCTGCTTTTGTAGCGCATCCACTTTTTCGCGAGTACGCTCGAGAACTTTGATTTGCACATCAAATTCTTCGCGAGTTACTAAATCCATATGCGTAAATGCTGATTGTAATATTTCTTTGAATTTTTGTTGAATCTCATTTTCAAAATTTTGCAGACTCGATGGTAATGCAGTGTAAAGCGTTTTTGCTAAGTCTTCGAAGTTTTTTGGGTCAAACATGTGAGCTCCTATTGGCGAAGGTATATTCGCCAAGAATATGAAATTTTGATGAATAGAAACCAAAAGTCTAGCAAAACAGTTCGCGAACGGCTATGTTTATTCTCTTGTTTTAATGAAGGCAAAATAATGAAAATGATCACAGCAATCATTAAGCCCTTTAAGCTTGATGATGTTCATGAGGCATTAATGGAAATTGGTGTTCCTGGGATCACCATTTCTGAGACCCGTGGCTTCGGCCGGCAGAAGGGGCATACGGAGCTATATCGTGGTGCGGAATATGTTGTTGATTTTCTTCCAAAAATTAAAATTGAATTGGCTTTGCCAGACAATATGGTGGAAGTGGCGATAGATGCAATTTGTAAGGCCGCCTATACTGGAAAAATTGGTGATGGTAAAATCTTCGTATATGAGCTACAACAAGTGGTACGAGTCCGGACAGGTGAGGTCGATGCGGATGCTTTAACCTAGTGATGGTAACCTTCTGTTGGTGGGGTTGTTGTATCACCCCCGTCGATTGTTTATAAATGTCCACTCTTCCAAGCTAACCGGCGTTATTGATAAACGGTTGCCTTTGCGTAGTAACGGCATTTTTTCTAGCTCCGGGTATTGTCTAAGTGTTTCTATCGGGATAAGCGCTGAGAATTTTTCTTTAAGACGAACATCAACCATAAACCAACGTGGATTTTCTGCAGTACTACCCGCGTCTGGGTGTTGGCTATTTGGGTCAAATGCAGTGTAGTCAGGGTAAGCTTCACTGACAATCTCCATAATGCCGACGATCCCTGGTGGATTGCAACTGGAGTGATAAAAAAATGCTTGATCACCTACACGCATCACATCTCGAATAAAATTACGCGCTTGATAATTGCGTATACCATCCCATGGGGCTGTTTGCTTGGGCCGACTGGATAGAGTATCAATACCGAAACAGGATGGTTCGGATTTCATTAACCAGTAGTTTGTCATGGTCTACTCCAATAAATAGTACGTTCGGTCACAATCAGGTTGAGGGGAATGTCCCATGATTCTGCATGGATATAATTTTGACGTTGAAACTCATAGGCAACGCCAACTAACAGCGGTGGACGCGAAAGAGCTAGTGTGCGGTCGTAGTAACCAGCACCCATTCCCAATCGTGTTCCTTTCTGGTCAAATGCGACCAATGGGATAAACATCAGATCAAGTTGCTCCGGTTTGAGTGCATGTTCCCGTCCGATATCCGGTTCTTTAATACCAAAACGATTTTCAACAAATGCCGATGCTGGGGTCGCAGGTAGAAATGACAAGGTAAGATCCTCATTAACTGCAGGAAAATAACAATATTTGCCTTGTAATGGCGCCGAACGCCATATCCTACCCAAGTCAATCTCACCCTTTACTGCTTGATAAAGCGCAATTCGTTTGGCATAACGATATTGATCCAATTTATTAAGTTGGGCATATATTTGGTCTGAGGCGTTTCGTTGATAAGTTGATGATAATTTATTGCGAATTTGCTGACAGGTTTGTCTTAATGCTTGTCTAATTTGGTCAGCCATGAGGTCTATTGTTAATCTTTTTACCCGATTATTACGTAGATACACACCTAGTTCAAGCGATTTTAAATTGCGCATAATAGTTCTATCTATTTTATAAAAAATAAGGTATATAGCTTGAAAATTTTTATAAAGTTCGCTGTTAATATACTTGTTATGAGTAACATGGCCAACTTGTGAGGATCGCATGAGTGAACTATTTGAAGATAGTCAAGATAAAGTCATTGTCGTGGAAGATGATGTGGTGGAGGTCGAAGCCGATGTTGTGGAGGTCGAGGCCATTGAGGTTGATACTCGCCAGCGCCCAGCTTTTGATGCGCGTAGGCGTCTGGAAAGTTTGTTGGAAGAGAAGCGGTTACGTGATGAGCTTGAAGATTTCCTCGATTATTAGTGATGCATACTGAAATTTTTGCCAATGGTAAATCCGCATCGTTTTGTGCTGACGACCGTATTTTTTTAGGCGAAGGATTGTTTGAAACGATTTTGATTGACCAGCAACGACCTTGTTATTCCTCACTGCACTGGCAGCGGATGAGACAAGCCGCCATTCTGCTCGGCATCTCGTTCGAAGTATCTTTTGATTTGTGGTCTCAGCAATTAGCGCATTGTATTCAACAGGCAGGGATCAACGACGGTGGTGCCAAAGTTATTTTATGTGGTGGGAAGGCCCCAAGGGGGTTAGATGTTTGTGGCGTTAACTCATCATTAATCTTCGAAGCGTTTCGTTTTCAACCTAACCAACAAGCCATGCGTTTACTCAGCGCCCCTTGGCGGCGTGATGCTAGAAATCCTATTTATCAGCTTAAATCAATTAATTATTTAGAGTCTATATTGGCGCGTCGTAAAGCAATAGCTTCTGGCGCCGATGAGGCTTTATTTTTCAATCAAGAAAATTATGCGACTGAAACGACAGTGGCGAACCTATTTATTCTCAAACAGGATCAGATTTTTACCCCTAAACTTACTGATGGTTTATTAGCGGGGATTATACGTGATCGTGTCATTGCTTTGTGTCAAGGCTCTGGCACTAACTGTACTGAAATATCAATCGACGCTAGCATGATAGTTAAGGCCGATGCTGTGTTTGTAACAAATGCCTTGCAAAGAATAAGATTCGTAGAATCTTTTGATGGGAACGAGTTGCCTGTTCACCACCCATTGGTTATAACGATAGAAAATATGCTAGCTAATGATGAAGCGCGCTGGTAACGAAAAACAACATTCACGTTATCTAGAACGTAGTGAGGGATTCCGCGAGCAAATATAATTCAGAGGTTTCTTCACTATGCTCAGGATGACGGAGCGTTGATTTTTTCGTAAGTTATGATCGGGTGATAAAAAGGGAAAAATCATTTTTAATTTGATGACTTAATAAAACCTTAATTTTTGTCTATTATTATAGAAACATGTGTTGAGCATTGGTGGATTGATGATGGCGATTTCAAGTACGACTCAGATGCTACGTGTATTGGGATATTCAAACCCCAATACGGAAAACAAGAAACTTGCTGTTGACGTTGATGCTTTCCCCACCGATTTCGCTGAAAAAAAATTACAGTTAACTCCCCCTCCTAAGCTTTCGATGGATGATGTGCTGGCCAATTGCCTCAGTCTGCAAAGTGGACAAGATAGTACCCCTTTAAAATAGTAAGCCAATATTTATAACCGCAACCATTTTCATTAGCTAACTCGCGCGATATACTTGATAAAGGTTATTGTATGACGAGAGGTTTTTATGGCTGGAGGTTTTTCCGCTACTGCGCATTGGCGCGATTCTGCTCGTAGTGCTCGGTTTTTTATGGTAGATGCCCGGGCTGCATTCCCTATTTTTCTTTTTTTGATGCATATTCGCATTTGGACAGGCTGCTTGGTTATTGTGTCCGCGGTATTTTTTGGCATTATTGAGCATTACGGTTTTACCGTACCCGTTTTCTTGCGGTGGCTACGGTGTTTTTTTGCCGGCTCAATCAAATCTTCACAACCTTGGTGGCGATAATGGCTATAGATATTCGCAACAGCATGTCTTTGATTTCGGCTGCCTTGAATGCCAAATTTTATCTGAATGATCGTTTTGTCAGTTTTGATGAAGTATTTTCAGATACCGGTTTACTGCCAGCCATCGCACGTCGTGCCGATCAACTCTGTTCTTTATGTCTTGGTTACGGCTTGGGTGTTTCATTTGATGAAGCGGAAAATGCACTCTTAGGTACAAGAGTCGTATTTGATGAGGTTACTCCCAATGTTTTGCGCTTGTTATGTATGACTGATGTATTGAATGAACTGATTCAAGGTGGACCCAGTCGAGATTACACGCCGCTTGATGAGCTGATGTATGATTGATTTTTTGCGTGACAATGTAAAAAAAGCGCAAAACTGACTTGTCTTAATGTTTCGTTAAGCTAAATGCTGCTAGGCTACTCCTTATACGAAGCAGTAATTTGTGTGTTGAGGAGTGATTGTATGGCACATATTAGCCCATGGAGTGAACGTAAGGAAAGTTTGGCTACCCATAAAGATGCTTTTTTTGGGAGCCCGAATATAGCAAAGCCCTCACTTGCATCGACTGCAGGTGCTGTGCATGCGACAATTAATGCAGCGTTTGTGCATACAGTTGTAATTTTGCCATTAACTGCTTTGGCGGGCGGTTTGCTAAGAGCGGCTTCCG